>JAAYRP010000098.1 GCA_012518715.1 Alcaligenaceae bacterium
CCGCGGCGGGTTCAGCTAAGTCTCCCTCGATGATGACGTGTTCGCCGCGGCGACGCAGCTGCACATCATATGCCACGGCGATTTGTCGTAGATTTTCATCAAGAGGCCCGCAAAAATTAGCTAAATGTGTGTTATCGCCCTCTAGGTGTACCGTTTGCTTTAATTTAGACATTAGGCTCCGCTCACGCTTTCGGTAGTGACAATTTCGCCCCGCAAAGTGTTCGTCATGGCTTCGGTAATACGAACTTTTACCATTTGACCAATAAGGCGAGCCTGACCTGGGAAGTTAACAATACGGTTGTTTTCTGTACGCCCCATGATCTCGGAATCATCGCGACGGGAAAGACGCTCGACCAGAACCATTTGTTCCGTGCCAATCATGCTTTGGGCAATGGCGTTAGCCTGCTCGTTGATGAGGGCTTGTAAACGGTGCAAGCGGTTGAGTTTTTCTTCTTTGGTGACATCGTCCTCAAGATCAGCGGCTGGGGTGCCGGGACGACGAGAATACACAAAAGAAAACGAGGTATCAAAGCCCACGTCGCGGATCAGCTGCATGGTTTTTTCGAAATCGGCTTCAGTTTCGCCAGGAAAGCCAACAATGAAATCCGATGAGAGGGTGAGCCCGGGGCGAGCCTCGCGCAGGCGTCGAGCGATGGATTTAAACTCTAGCGCTGTGTAGCCACGCTTCATGGCGCTGAGTACACGGTCACTACCTGCTTGCACAGGCAAGTGTAAAAACGGCACCAGTTTGGGTAATTTGCCATGTGCTTCGATGAGGCGCGATGTCATCTCTTTGGGGTGCGAGGTGGTGTAGCGAATGCGCTCGATGCCAGGGATTTCGTGTACATACTCGAGGAGCATGGCAAAGTCGGCGATCTCCTCGGAGTCGGGCAAGGCACCACGGTATGCGTTTACGTTTTGACCTAAAAGGGTGACCTCTTTTACCCCTTGGTCTGCCAAATCAGCGACCTCGATGAGAACATCCTCGAAAGGACGGGAAATCTCGGCACCACGTGTGTAGGGCACGACGCAGAAGCTGCAGTATTTGCTACAGCCTTCCATAATGGAGACAAAGGCCGTTGGCCCTTCGATGCGTGCTGGGGGGAGGTTGTCGAATTTTTCAATTTCAGGAAAGCTGATATCGACTTGGGCACGCCCACGTTTTTTGCGCTCTACAATGAGCTCGGGTAAGCGATGCAAGGTTTGTGGGCCAAAGACCACATCTACATAAGGCGCACGCTCGATAATCGTTTTGCCTTCTTGGCTGGCCACACAGCCACCTACACCAATAATGAGATTGGGATTTTGCTGTTTAAGATGGCGCACACGCCCTAAATCAGAAAAAACTTTTTCTTGCGCTTTTTCGCGTACGGAGCAGGTATTAAAAAGAATAATATCGGCTTCGTCAGGGTTGGTAGTGAGCTCAATGGGGCCGTGCTCATTGAGAACATCTGCCATTTTATCCGAATCGTACTCATTCATTTGGCAGCCAAAAGTGCGAATGAAGAGTTTTTTGGGTGATGTTGTGGTAGTTACGGTATTTTGTAATGGGTCTTTTTGCATAATGATAAGCCGTAGCGGGTGTTGACCCCGTGGGCAAAAATAAGATTAAACCTCCAATTATAACCATGTAATTGGATTTCAATAAAAATAATAACCGTAGGCGTGTACGTAAAGCCGCACTAAGCTCTGTAACGAACTCGTGGCTATGCCTATGTCTAAAATAAAGAACGCTCTGAGAAGTAACAGAGCGTTCTTTAGGTGTAGTCTACGGTTTTAATCCATGATTTCTACGGCTGGATCCTCGTCTTTATTAACAGGTTTGGGGATCAGGTCTTCGCGCTTTAAGCCTAGGCCTAGGGAAATCCCAGAAGCTACAAAAACAGAAGAATAAATACCAAACCAAATCCCAATGGTTAATGCCAATGAGAAGTAGTGCAAGGTAGGCCCACCAAAAAACAGCATGGATAGCACCATGAGCTGCGTGGAGCCATGAGTAATAATCGTACGAGAGATGTTTTGGGTAATGGAGAGGTTAATGATCTCAGGTACAGGCATACGACGTTGCTTACGGAAGTTTTCACGGATACGGTCCATGACCACCACGGATTCGTTCACCGAGTAGCCTAGTACGGCAAGCACCCCAGCTAGCACGGGCAAAGAAAACTCCCATTGAAATAGGGCAAAAAAGCCTAGGATAATGATTACGTCGTGTAAGTTTGCCACCGCGCAGGCAATAGCGAGCTTCCATTCAAAGCGGAAAGCCAAATACACCATAATGCCAATGACCACAAAAAGGAGTGCCATCAAGCCATTATGAATCAGCTCTTGCCCAACTTGTGGGCCAACGAACTCTACCCGCCGTAGCTCCACATCGCTATGTTGTGCCTGAAGTGCTCTGAGTACGGATTCGCTTTGGGCTGTGGTGTCATTGGTATCGGTAGCCGGTAAGCGGATCAAAACATCTTGCGATGTACCAAAGCTTTGAACCTGAAAGTCGTTGTAGCCTAAGTCAGTTAAGGCTTCGCGGACCTCCTCTACCTGTGCGGTTTGCTGGTAGTGGACCTCCATGACCGTACCGCCGGTAAACTCAATAGAAAGATTAAAGCCACGTGTGACGATAAAAAACACGGCGGCAATAAATACGGCCAAACTGATAAGGTTCAGCAGCTTAACATGGCGCATAAAAGGAATAATGCGCGAAATACGAAAAAATTCCATGACTAGTCTGCCTTATTCGTGTCTTTAGGTTTCCATACCTGACCGATGGAAATATGTTGCAGGCGACGACGCCCACCGTACCAAAGGTTAACCAAAGCTCGTACCCCTACGACAGAGGAGAACATGGAGGTCAAAATCCCTATGGTGTGGACCACGGCAAAGCCACGTACGGGGCCGGAACCAAAGGTGAGCAGGGCCACTCCCACAATGAGGCTAGTTAAGTTTGAGTCAAAAATGGTAGCCCATGCTCGATCAAAACCGGCGTGAATCGCGGCTTGTGGGCTAAGTCCATTGCGTAGCTCTTCGCGTATGCGCTCGTTGATCAAAACGTTAGCATCAATAGCCATACCTAGTGTTAAGGCAAGTGCGGCAATACCCGGTAGGGTCATGGTAGCTTGCAGCATAGATAGCACGGCGATCAAGAGCAGTAGGTTAAAGGTGAGACCTAAGGTAGAAAAGATCCCAAATAGGTGGTAATAGGCGATGATGAAAATGGCGAGTGCAATAAAACCATACAACGTGGAGTTAAAACCCTGTTGGATGTTTTCTGCACCAAGGCTAGGCCCAATGGTTCGCTCTTCGATAATAGCCATGGGAGCCGCCAAAGAGCCGGCGCGTAAAAGCAGAGCAACGTCGGCGGCTTCTTGTATACCCATGCTGCCGGAGATTTGTACTTGTCCACCGGGGATTTCAGAGCGAATCACAGGAGCCGTGACGACTTCGCCTTGCCCTTTTTCAAATAAGACAATCGCTAAACGCTTGTTGATGTTGTTGCGCGTGACATCACGGAAAATGCGGGCGCCCTTACTATCTAGCGTTAGGTTGACAGTGGGTTGTTGGGTTTGTGAGTCTCGTCCAGGTTGAGCGTCTTGAAGGTTTTCACCGGTAAGAATGACCTGTCGACGCAGCAAAAGCTCATGACCATCACGGTCTTTATAGCGCTCTAAACCAAAAGGAACGGTGCCGGCTGCAAGGGCTGCCATGGCGGTAGGAGAGTCATCGACCATCCGGATTTCTAAGGTGGCAGTGCGGCCTAGAATCTCTTTGGCTTTTGCTACGTCTTGCACACCAGGTAGTTGAACCACGATGCGATCAGCCCCCTGTTGCTGGATAATGGGTTCAGCAACACCTAGCTCATTAATTCGGTTATGTAAAGTGGTGATGTTTTGACGTAAGGCGTTTGATTGTGCTTGCAGAATAGAGGCTTCAGATAAGGTTGCTTGGAGCTGGTTGTCTGAGGTAGGAGCAAATTGCAAATCCGGGATTTGACGACGTAGACGAGTTTGAGCCTCATCACGAGCTGTAGGAGAGTCAAAACGCATGACAACAGACTGATCTTGACGCTCAATGCTTTGTGCGCGTAGATCGGCCTCTCGTAATACGGTACGAATTTCTGAAGCGAGCGAATCATAGCGGCCATTGAGGGCGCCTTGCATGTCAACTTCGAGCAAGAAGTGCACGCCACCACGCAAGTCCAAGCCTAGGTGCATGGGTTTAGCACCCAGAGAGGTCAACCAGTTTGGGGTAGCGGACATTAAGTTTAAAGCAACCGTATAGGAAGGGTCCTCGGCATTGGGGACCAATTCTTTTTCCAAAATGTCTTTGGCTTTGAGCTGGGTGTCTGTGGAGTCAAAGCGAATACGCACGGTGCCGGCAGGACCATTTTGTTCGAAATAGCTACCGCTGATAGGGATATTGTGACGGCGTAGTATGTCTTCTACACGGCTTAGGGTGGAGACGTCTACTTTGACGACGGACTTGGCGCTGGCAATTTGTACAGCGGGTGATTCACCAAATAAATTGGGTATGGAGTACAGCACCCCAATTATGAGGGCCACCAATACGGTGAGGTATTTCCAAAGGGGATAACGGTTCATAGTTCTAGCGGCAACGGTACGAAAAGGAGATCGGTCTAGTATGGACTAGACCGACAAGATAGCGTAACCCATTAGAGGGATTTGATCGTGCCTTTTGGCAGAACAGAGCTAACAGCCTGGCGCTGTAGCAGAATCTCAACGGGTTTATCGGCTAAGTCTGCGACTTCGAGTGTGATGTAGTTATCGCTGACTTTGGTGATTTTTCCTAGAATGCCGCCACCAGTGATGACCTCATCGCCTTTAGCAAGGTTGGCCACCATATTGCGATGCTCTTTTTGACGTTTCATCTGGGGACGAATCATCAAAAAATATAAAATCACAAACATTAAAATGATGGGTAGCATGCTAGCGAGGGCATTGGGCTCTGCTTGAGCAGGAACCAGTGTTAACACGTCGGTTAAAGTCATAAGAGTTGCTCCACAAAGGGAAAGTATTCAGGAAATAGTTAGCTAAAAGGGGCTATTGTAATGCTTAATCGGTGCCTCGGGCGCGATCTTCTTGAAATTGTGCCCGCCACTGAGAAAATTCTCCAGCTTCAATCGCATCGCGCATCTCTTGCATGATTTGTAAATAAAAATGTAAGTTATGCAGCGTATTAAGTCGAGCCCCTGTGATCTCATTGGCTCGCTGTAAGTGATGCAAGTACGAGCGGCTGAAGTGTTGACAGGTGTGGCACGAGCAGCTGGGGTCTAAAGGTTTGATATCGTCTTTATAGCGAGCATTACGGATTTTAACGTCCCCAAAACGAGTAAAGAGCCAGCCATTACGCGCGTTGCGTGTAGGCATAACGCAGTCAAACATATCTACCCCATTGGCGACCCCATCAACGAGATCTTCTGGCGTTCCCACACCCATTAAATAGCGGGGGGCTTGCTCAGGTAATGCGGGCGTGATGTGAGAAAGAATGCGTAGCATATCTTCTTTGGGTTCGCCAACAGAGAGCCCACCGATAGCGTAGCCTTCAAAGCCAATATCGACCAGTCCCGCCAAAGATTCATCGCGCAGATCTTCGTACATCCCCCCTTGAACAATGCCAAATAAGGCATTGGGGTTTTCTGATTCTTTAAATGCCGTACGTGAACGCTTAGCCCAGCGTAAAGACATGCGCATTGATTGCGCCGCCTCATCGTGAGTGGCGGGGCGGTCGTTGATTAAGTATGGCGTACATTCATCAAACACCATGGCTATATCCGAATTCAAAGCACGCTGGATTTGCATGGATTTTTCTGGGGTGAGAAAGAGACGGTCGCCGTTAATGGGAGAGGCAAAGGTAACCCCCTCTTCGGTAATTTTACGCATACCTTTAAGGCTGAAAACCTGAAAGCCCCCAGAGTCGGTCAAAATGGGCTTGTTCCAGCCCATAAAATCATGGAGCCCTCCGTGTAGATCCATAATCTCGGTGCCGGGGCGTAACCATAGGTGGAAGGTATTCCCTAAGATAATTTGTGCCTGAATGTCTTCCAGCTCATGTGGAAGCATGGCTTTTACGCTGCCATAGGTGCCTACGGGCATAAAAATAGGGGTTTGCACTTGACCATGGTTGAGTGTGATCGTACCGCGACGTGCTTGGCCGTCAGTGGTTAGTAATTGAAAATTGAGTCCGCTCATGAATTTTTTTCTATAAACATGGCATCGCCATAGCTAAAAAATCGGTATTGTTGTTCTACTGCGTGCTGATAAGCGGCACGAATGGGCTCAATACCAGCTAAGGCAGACACTAACATTAATAGGGTGGATTGAGGTAGATGAAAGTTAGTAATTAAGGCATCCACATAGTGAAATGTATAGCCTGGGGTGATAAAAATACGGGTGTCGCCGCATTGATCACCATTGCTAAGGGTTAGGCCTTGAGTGAGCTCCGGTTGGGCGGCAGACTCAAGAGCACGAACACTGGTTGTACCCACTGCAATCACGCGGTTTCCTGCGGCGCGAGTTTGCTCAATAAGCGCTAGAGTTTCGGCTGGAACCACATAGCGTTCGGCATGCATTTGGTGGTCTTCTATATGCTCAACACGTACCGGCTGAAAGGTACCTGCGCCCACATGAAGAGTGACAAACGCCGTTTGTATGCCCCGCTTTTGTAATAAGGCTAGCATATTTTCATCAAAGTGCAGCCCTGCAGTGGGGGCGGCAACAGCGCCCGGCTCAGAGGCGTACACCGTTTGATAGCGCTGCTCATCTTCGGCATCCGCAGTATGGCTAATATAAGGTGGTAGCGGTAATGCTCCATATTGCTCTAGGGCGGCCAGCGCTGGTTGGTTAAAGCGCACATGAAAGAGCGCGTCATCGCGGCCAGTAACGGTGAGGATGAGGGCGCCCTCAGCAAAGAGTAAGTCTGTGCCTGGTTTAGGGGCTTTGCTGGCACGAATATGCGCGGTGGCATGGTTCTCATCCAGCACACGTTCAATGAGTACTTCGACCCGGCCACCGGTGTGCTTTTGCCCTTGGAGGCGGGCTTTAATGACTTGAGTATTATTAAAAACCAATAAGTCACCGGCGCGCAGCAACTGTGGCAAGGCGCTAAATTGGCTGTCGTAATAATGCCCGTTTTTTTCTAAAACAAGTAAACGGCTGCCCACACGTTCTGGGGCAGGGTGCTGGGCGATTAAGGCCTCAGGTAGATGGTAGTCAAATAAAGACAGGGAAAGCTTAGCAGAATCGGCCATAACGAATAAAATAAGAAGCAACAGCAATAGGCATAACTAGCTATTTTAAGCCGATTGCTGGATTTGCATATAAAAATCCATGGGTGGACAGATTTTGGTTATGCTTAGATCATAAAGTCGGATTTGTAGAAATAACAGGGCAAAACATGAATAAGCTAAAAAAGCGCGCCATGCTTTGGGTGGCTCTATGGGTAGTCAGTGTGCCAGTTTTAGCGCAAGCACTGCCTGCTGAGTTACAGCAAGCTTGGAAAAACACGCGGCTCTCTGAGCAAAATCTATCGGTCTATATCAAAGAGGTGGACGGTCCTACCTTAGTAAATCATAACGCGACCACGCCTCGTAACCCAGCTTCTGTCATGAAAATGGTGACTACATGGGCGGGGTTATCGGCTTTAGGGCCCGAACACACATGGCGTACTACCTTATATCGACAAGCAAACGCGACGATTGATGCTCAGGGCACTCTACAAGGCCCTTTATATATTCAGGCATCGGGTGACCCCTTTTTTTCCATATCGGACTTATGGAATTTGTTACGTGACTTACGTTTGCGAGGTGTTAAAAACTTAAGCGAAGTGGTGGTGGATCGCTCTGTTTTTGGGCAGGTGGCCACAGACCCTTATGCGTTTGATGGGGCTGGGGATCGTCCTTATAATGCAAGTCCTGATGCCATGATGGTTGGTTTTGGGGCGTCGCGTTTATTGTTTTTGCCGGATGAGAAGAATAAAAAATGGATAGGCGTGATGGATCCACCGGTTCCCGGCGTACGCATAGACAACCAAGTCAGTTGGAGCGACCAACGCTGCCCAGGTTCTCCGGCTATTAGTACCCGTATACAACAAGCACCCAATGGCATTCAGGTTGTTGCTTCGGGTACAGCTGCCGGCTCCTGTGGCGAGTTCAGTGTATATCGCCTTACCATGGGGCAACAGCCATTTTTCAATCATGTTTTTAAAATGATTTGGAAAGAGCTGGGTGGCACGTTAGCGCACGATATTCGCTCGGGTAAAGTCCCTGCTCAGGCAAAAGCGTTAGCTTGGCATGACTCGCCAACACTGGCAGATCAAATACGTGTGATCAATAAACAAAGTAATAATGTAATGGCAACGTTGTTGTTATTGCGGTTAGGGCAACAACTAAATGGTGCTGGGGCAACGGTAGCTACCGCAGAGCAGGCCGCGATGCGGGTGTTGCAGTCGCAGGGAATCAATACCAATGGCTGGCGTATTGATAATGGCTCAGGGCTATCACGACAAGCGCGGGTAACGGCGCAGGGTATGGCGCAGATGTTGGATGTGATTTGGCGCTCTAATTACATGCCAGAGTTTATGTCGTCGTTAGCCATTGCCGGGGTAGATGGCACGGTACGACGACGGTTAAAGGACGATGAGGTTCAGGGTCGTGCTCACTTAAAAACTGGCACCTTACGCGATGCACGTGCTTTGGCAGGATATGTTTTAGGCACGAGCGGCAAACGCTATATTATGGTGAGTATGGTCAATGGCGAGGGGGCTGCTTCGGTTCGGCCTTTTGATGATGCGCTAGTAAAATGGCTTGCCGCCCAATAATTTTTGTTCAATAACAAACCTAATGGATTAGGTGATTACTTAATGAGTACAGCATGGCTATACATGAAATACAACACCCTTTGATTCGCCATAAGCTTGGTCTAATGCGTAGAGCAGATTTAAGCACCAAGAATTTTCGGGAAATGTCGCAAGAGATTGCGGCATTGCTGACCTATGAGGCCACCAAAGACTTACCCTTAGAGTCCACCACCATCGAAGGTTGGTGTGGTGAGGTGGACGTAGAGAAAATTGCTGGTAAAAAAGTAACCGTTGTGCCAATTTTACGTGCTGGGATTGGGATGTTAGATGGCGTGTTAAGTCTTATCCCGGGTGCTAAGGTCTCTGTGATTGGTATTGCTCGTAATGAGGAAACCTTCGAGGCTCAAACGTATTTAGAGCGGCTTGTGGGTGAGCTTGACCAACGCTTTGCGTTAATTATTGACCCAATGCTGGCTACAGGGGGATCGATGGTTGCCACTATCGATTTATTAAAGAAAGCAGGCTGTAAAACGATTCGGGCCTTAGTACTGGTTGCCGCCCCCGAGGGGATACGTACTGTACAAAACGCCCATCCAGATGTGGAAATTTATACAGCATCGATAGATAGTCATTTGGATGAAAATGGCTATATTGTGCCCGGTTTAGGGGATGCTGGGGATCGTATTTTTGGTACACGCCAAAAAGTGGGGTCCTGATTTATTTTTACTTTTGCGATATTTTTTTACAATCCTTGCGCCATCTAAACACGCAGAGTGATAAAAAATCAGGTAGCATAAACTGAGTGCATATCTATTTATGCTTTAGTTAATAAATAGAGTGTTGATGGATTGCTTCGTTATTTTATTACTCAAGGAGTTCAATCATGGTTACCAAACGAAATGCGCAAAAAGTAGAGGACGACTTCATGGAAGACGTTAAAAAAAGTCTAGATGAAGCCGAGCGCTTGCTTAGCGAGGCCGCAGAGGCGACAGGTGATAAAGCCAATGAGATTCGCGAGGCCGCCATGCGATCCTTGCGTAACACGCGCGAAGCCTTGCAAGATACGCAGGACGCCATTGTAGAAAGTGGTCGTCAGGCCGCTAAGGCCACGGATCATTACGTGCACGATAATCCTTGGCAAGCGATTGGTATCGCAGGGATTGTTGGCTTGCTCTTTGGGATGTTAGTGAGCCGTAAGTAATTGATGATATAGCCCCCTAAACCCATAGGGGGCTTTTTTGACAAAAGGATTACGCATGTCCTTAAGACAACGTGTAGGGGATCTAAGCAGCACCGCCATTTCGATTGTGCGTACACGCCTAGAGTTGTTTGCCCTAGAAGCCGGGCAACAAAAATCAGGGTTGCTAACATTATTAGCTATGTTATTTGGTGCGTTGCTATTTTCTACCTTGGCGTTATTGATATTTAGTTTATTAATTGCTTTGTTTTTTTGGCCTACAGAATATCGTTATTGGGCAATTGGCATTTTAATTGTGGTCTATGCAGGGTTAGCGGCAGTTTTAGTGTTAACGATTATGAATCGATTAAATAAAGGGCCTATGCCATTTGCTGCTACGATAGAGGAGCTAGGCAAAGATATCCAAATGTTAGAACGCTTACGATCCGATGATGAGGCGAAATAATGGCAAAAAAAACAGAAATTAATCGCTTGGTTCGTATCGAATTGTTACGGGCGCGTGCGGAGCTAGAGCGCCGCGAGGCGTGCTATTTAGCCCGTGAAATTAGTAGTTCGCTACAGCCTGAACATTTGTTAGGTGTGGTTAAAGGTCAATTTACCCAAGGTCTATCTGCAAGCTTTGGGGCAGGATCCAAAGCGGGAGGATGGTTGGATTTTGTCTTGTCCTTAGGAAAGCGATACCCGCTAGTGGTATCCGGGCTATCAGCGCTTGCAGGTACGGTGGTTGGTAAGAAAAAGTGGCGCTTAGGCGCCTTAGCGATGACGGGCTGGCGCCTATTTAGTGCTTATCAAAAACTTCAAAAGAAGAAAAAAGAAAAATACATTCAACCCAGCCAACCCAAAAGTGGGCGAGTGATTGGGCCTTTTTAATCGTTTAGGCCATGCCTGTATGTTCGAATAAGGGCTGGTCTTTTTCCACGTCTCCAGAGGTCTGTACTCGTTGCTGGTTTTGCTGTGCAAAGTCCAGCATTTTTTTTAGAGCTTGAAAGGCTTTGGTGCGTATCGGAGCGGGGACCTCTATGGCGGTTGTCGAAGGCTGTTGTAATAGTGTTTGAACTTTTTCGATAGTGTTTAAGCCCATCCATGGACAAAATGCGCAGCTTTTACAGCTGCCGCTATGACCAGCAGTGGGGGCTGCAATGAATTGCTTATGTGGTGCGGCTTGGCGCATTGCATGCAAAATATGCTGGTCTGTTGCCACAATGCATAGGGTAGCAGGATGCGTGCTAGCGGCTTTGATAAGCTGGGTTGTAGAGCCTACGATATCAGCCAGAGCAATGACATCGGCGGGAGATTCTGGGTGTACTAAGGTAAGCGCTTCGGGATGCTGCGCTTGCAAAGCGGCTAGCTCTTTGGCCTTAAATTCTTCGTGCACCACACAAGCCCCATCCCAAATTACCATATCGGCTTGGGTTTGGCTTTGGATCCAATGCCCAAGATATTTATCTGGGGCCCAGAGGATTTTTTTCCCATGATTATGTAAATGACGTACAACGTCTAGGGCGATAGAAGAGGTAATCACCCAATCGGCTTGGGCTTTCACGGCGGCGCTGGTGTTGGCATACACCACGACCACTCTATCTGGGTGTTGCGCTTTAAACGCAGCAAAGGCATCACTAGGACAATGGATGTCTAAAGAACAAGTGGCATCTTGGTCGAGCAAGTACACGGTTTTGTCGGGACTAAGTATTTTAGCGGTTTCTGCCATGAACTTCACACCCGCTACCATGAGGGTTTGAGCAGGATGATCGTGGCCAAAGCGCGCCATTTCTAGCGAGTCCCCAACACAACCTTCGCTCAGTTTTGCGAGATCTTGAACCAGTGGGTCGGTATAGTAGTGAGCGATGAGGGCGATATTTTTTTCTTGTAATTGGGTCGCTAGTTCTTGTAGTGAGGGCATAGCGTCTCCTTATTGCTCTTTTTGAGCATAATGGGGGTAAAAAATAATAGCAATTATGCTTTTTTTGAGTATAAGTAGAGATGAAGAAAAAAACAAGCGGTAAAAACCGCCTGTTTTTTATGAGTTTTGCGCGAAAAACCCCGTCCTTTAGGGCGGGGAGGATGTCAAAAGCCGAGCTTGTCCCAGATGCTATCCACCTTTAGGCGTGTGGCTTCGTCCATTTTGATGACGCGGCCCCATTCGCGCTGGGTTTCCCCCGGCCATTTGTTGGTAGCGTCCATACCCATTTTGCCTCCCAATCCTGAGACCGGCGACGCAAAATCCAAATAGTCGATAGGGGTGTTTTCCACTAGTACCGTATCGCGCACAGGGTCCATACGCGTTGTCATGGCCCAGATGACCTCTTTCCAGTCTCGCGTGTTTACATCCTCATCGACCACAACAATAAATTTGGTGTACATAAATTGTCGCAGAATACTCCATACGCCGAACATCACGCGCTTAGCATGTCCGGCATATTGTTTGCGGATGGAGACCACAGCCAGTCGATAGCTACAGCCTTCGGGAGGTAGGTAAAAATCGACAATCTCAGGCAGTTGCCTTTTTAATAAGGGAACAAAAACCTCGTTTAACGCCACCCCGAGTACAGCAGGCTCATCTGGGGGTTTGCCCGTGTAGGTGCTGTGGTAGATAGGATTTTTACGCATAGTGATGCGCTCGACCGTAAACACTGGGAACCAGTCTTGCTCGTTGTAATACCCAGTGTGGTCGCCATAGGGCCCCTCTAAGGCCATTTCGTAATCCGAGGGGGGAAGTGGATTGACTCCCTCGGGTACGTCGGGAGTCATAGCATCTGGGTGGTTGGCAGGTAAAATATGGCCCTCGAGCACGATTTCAGCAAAGGCCGGCACAGATAAGTCGCTGCCGATTGCTTTAGCTAACTCGGTTTTAGCACCACGCAATAACCCCGCAAACTGATATTCTGACAAACTGTCCGGTACAGGTGTTACAGCCCCTAAAATGGTTGCTGGATCGCAGCCCAGAGCTACAGCAACAGGAAAAGGCTGACCGGGGTGAGCCAAAGCATGATCCCTAAAATCTAAGGCGCCCCCTCGGTGCGATAACCAGCGCATAATAAGCTTATTGCGCCCCAGCTGTTGTTGGCGATAAATGCCTAGGTTTTGACGTTTAGCATGTGGGCCTTTGGTGATGACTAATCCCCATGTTAATAAGGGGGCAGCGTCTTCGGGCCAACAGTGTTGCAAAGGGATCGTATCCAGGTCTACGTCGTCGCCCTCAAGGATGATTTCTTGGCAGGCTGGGTTTTTAATCTGTTTGGGTGCCATATCCCAAAGGGCGGCTTTTAGCATGGAGATTTTAGATAGAGCATCTTTAAAGCCGCGCGGAGGCTCTGGCTCACGCAGGTTAGCAAGCAGCTCACCAACGTCGCGTAGAGCGTCGATGTTTTCGGCTCCCATGCCCCAAGCAACGCGTTTTGGTGTACCAAATAAGTTAGCGAGCACCGGCATTTTGGCTGGCTGGCCGAGATGAATGGGATTTTCAAACAACAATGCTGGGCCTTCGGCGCGTAAAACGCGATCCCCTATTTCCGTCATTTCTAAATGGGTGGAAATCGGGTGGTGAATGCGTTTTAGTTCACCAGCTTGCTCAAGCTGAGCCAGGAAGTCTCTGAGGTCTCGGTATTTCACAGGGGTATAGGGCTCCAGTTTAACTCTAAGTCCAATAACGGTATGATCAGTTTAATTCATTTTATAGGAACAAGGGTATGGTCACAGCCAATACCTCATGGTTAGTGCGTGGTTTTAAGGGGCTGCATTCGCGCTTGGGCGAATTCATCCATCTCTGTGCTATTTATTTAGGGATCGCCGTTTTAGTAACGTTGGCGGCAGGGGCAGTGGTGCCATCAATGCGAGAGCAAGCCAAGCAAATTTATCAAGTGGTGATGGAGGCTTTGCGCCCTGAAGTGATGAGTAATGATCACTATGCAACGTTAGGTTGGTTTGGGCGTCAGCCAGGTGAGGGCTATTCTATAGAAGAGGGCGACGAGACCCTGGTCAGCCGCCCATCCCCTTCGGCCTATTTGGGTTTTGCACAGACACTACAGCAAAGCAGTACAAACTTTACAATCAGTGGGGTGTCCCGCACACAGCTGAATGCTTTGCGTAGTTATCTTTCTCGTAAGTATAAGCTAGCTAATCAGGTGACTTCGGCCTTGATTCACTTGGCGTATGTGAATGGCAGGGAAAAAGACCTGGATCCGCTACTGATTTTAGCGGTGATTGCGATTGAGTCGTCTTATAACCCTTTTGTAGAGAGCCATGCTGGCGCGCAAGGGCTAATGCAGGTAATGACCCGGGTGCATCAGGATAAGCTCGATATGTACAGTGAGGGTAATTTAGCTGTGTTTAGCCCCGAAGCTAATATTCGAGCAGGCACCCAGATTTTGTATGACTGTAGAAAGCGTCGGGGGTCGATAACCGGTGCTTTGGCTTGTTATGTGGGAGCCACAGGGCCTAGCGATGGTGGATACGGAGCACGGGTATTAGCCGAGCGCCGTCGTATAGCCTTGGCGTCAGGGATCCCGATTAAAGATTAGGCTAAAAAGCGGCGCATACGCTCGACAGCTTCTTCCAGTCGTTCCAGAGAGGTGGAATACGAAAACCGTAGCATTTTTTTGGCATACGCAGGGCCAAAATCCAAGCCCGGTACTGCTGCAACGTGGGCTTCGTGCAAGAGACGATGAGAAAAATCATCACTGTCTTGGCTGTGCTGGCTAATATCCGCATAAATATAAAATGCCCCGTCTGGCGTAACGGGCACCTGAATCCCCATGGCAGCAAAAGCAGGTAATAAAAAATCACGGCGCGCTTTAAAAGCCAGACGGCGTTGCTCGTAAATAGCCATGGCCTCGGGCTCAAAACAGGCTAAAGCCGCATGCTGGGCTAAGGCAGGAGCACAAATCGCTAAGCTTGCGGCGATTTTCTCTATGGCTGGGCGGATTTCAGTGGGTACAATCAACCAGCCTAGGCGCCAGCCTGTCATATGGAAATACTTAGAAAAACTATTGATAACAATCAGGCTTGGGTCTAAGCAGAGTGCGCTTTGTGGCTTGTCCTCGTAGTAAAGCCCTAAGTAGATTTCATCCATGATGATAAAACCATCTCGGGTTTTTACGGCTTGAATAAGTTCAGCAAGATCTTTAGGGTCTATGGTGGCGCCAGTCGGGTTGCTGGGAGATGCTATCAACACCCCACGTGTTTTTTCTGTCCAGTGTTGTTCAATATCGGCCGCGGTCAACTGAAAACGGTTTTCGGCCGTGCTGGGTATTAAGCGTGGGATACCACCAGCAGCCAGAATAAAGTTTTGGTTTGCAGGGTAGGAGGGGTCAGGCATGAGCACCTCATCGCCGGGGTTAACCAGCGCTAAGGCGGCTAAGTTCAATGCACCGGAAGCACCGGCTGTAACAATGATTTGTTCCGGTTGAACAGAAGCATTAAAATGATCGCGATAATAATCACACAAGGCTGCTTTAAGCTCATCGGTGCCAGAGGGAGGGGTGTACTGAGCTTGGCCTGCCGCTGCCGCGCGTTGTAGGGCTTCAACCACAGTGGGGGGAGCGGTGAAATCCGGCTCTCCGATTCCCAAGCTAATAATATCTTTACCTTGGGCAATTAGGGTATTGGCTTCTTTAAAAAGCTCTACAGCATGAAAAGGCACAGCCAGCTCTGTGCGATGGGCAAGGCGGGGCATAACAGTCTCGTTGTAATAAATGCGAAAAAAGGAAAGCAGAGGCATGGAAAATCCATCAAGACGTGCATTTTTAGGGGGCAAAGTCCCTGAGCTCAGTCCATGGGATCAGTTTTTATTGCAGTTGCACCGTAAGGTACAAGGCACCGTACATCCTTTGGAAGCAGAAAGCTCACAAGCCTTGCTTACAGTGGCAGTTATTGCGGATTTACATCATGCTCGTCAATTATGCCATGCCTTTGGGGTAAAGCTCTACGTTTTGGGGATGCCGTATTGTGCTGATGATCTAGTCAATCCCGTTTTGTGGGTGGATGTGAGCCAGCTAAATCAACTGCTGCTTGTAGACAAGGGAAAAAACCAATGGTTTATGCAGGCTGGTGTGACCATGGCACAGTTAAAAGCGGCGGGCTTTAGTCAGCTCGCGGACCTGCCCGATACACTAAATGTGGCATGCTGGTTAGCGCAGCCACAGTATCACTCCTATGCGCCGCAACAAGTACAAAAAAGCGGTTTGGTGCATGCTTCATTATTAATGGCTGATGGCACAGTAAGTAGTCTAGGGGCTTTTGGCACACAAAATACCAAGCCTCTGAACACACCAACCCTAAGACAATTAGTGCCACGGTTGTTTCAGCTGAGCCAGTCCGAGGCGATGCAGCAGTTACTCATGTTGCCTAATTGGGGGGCGCAGTATCGACTGGATGCTCTGGTAACTGAGCCCGTGAATCTTGCTTATTTACTTTTAGGCCACGGTGGGCATTTAGGTGTATTGGAGTGGGTGGTCATACAACAGTCGGAGCTACGTGTACCACCGCCCTTAAAGAGCCCTCCGCTTAGCGCCACCCAGCAGATTTTAGCTCAGGAGCTTGATGCTGCCGTACGCGCAGCTTTTGATCCTGATGCGTTGTTTTCATTCTAAAAACCTATCATGGCGCCCTCTGGTGTCTTATATGTAGATAGCGATGTTGTAGTGCAGCATGTCTTTAGGGGCGGCTGCGGGTAGAATAAGTCTTTAATCGTTTTTGTAACAATCCCCATTCACTCTTTGTAGGGTAGTTGTCACCATGGATGAGAATCTTCGTAAAGCCGCGCTGGAATATCACGAACAAGGGCGCCCCGGTAAATTATCTGTTACGCCCACAAAACAGTTAGCCAACCAACGCGACTTAGCACTGGCTTATTCGCCTGGGGTGGCGGCCGCCTGTGAGGAAATTGTGGCTGACTCACAAAATGCTTATCGCTACACCGGTAGGGGTAATTTAGTGGGCGTGATTACTAACGGTACCGCTGTGTTGGGCTTAGGCAATATCGGTGCTTTAGCCTCTAAGCCTGTGATGGAAGGTAAAGCGGTTCTGTTTAAAAACTTTGCGGGTATAGATGTTTTTGATATTGAAATTAATGAAACCGACCCCGATAAATTAGTGGATATTATTGCTGGGCTCGAGCCTACATTTGGTGGAATTAACCTCGAGGATATCAAAGCGCCAGAGTGTTTCGAGGTGGAGCGTAAGCTGCGTGAGCGCATGAATATCCCTGTTTTCCATGATGACCAGCATGGCACGGCGATTTGTGTGGCGGCGGCTTTTTTAAATGGCTTATCTGTTGTTAAAAAAGACCTGAAAAAAGTTAAAGTCGTGGTATCAGGGGCGGGAGCAGCGGCTTTGGCATGCTTGGATCTTATGGTGGATTTAGGCCTGCCCGTGGAAAACATTTGGTTAACTGACATTGAAGGTGTGGTTTACCAAGGGCGTACAGTGCTGATGGATGAAAAAAAGCAGCAGTATGCTCAGTCAACAGAAGCACGCACATTGGCCGAGGTGATCGCGGATGCCGATGTGTTCTTAGGCCTGTCTGCTGGGGGAGTCTTAAAACCCGAAATGGTGGCACAAATGGCACCGCGCCCGTTGATTCTAGCGCTGGCCAATCCCACCCCAGAAATTTTACCCGAGGTCGCACACGCTGTACGTGATGATGTGGTGATGGCGACCGGACGTTCCGATTACCCTAACCAAGTCAATAATGTGCTTTGCTTCCCGTATATTTTCCGTGGTGCTTTAGATATTGGCGCGACGACTATTACACGGGGCATGGAAAAAGCGGCAGTACATGCTATTTGTCAATTAGCTCGTGAAGAGCAAGACGAGCTAGTCGCCGCCGCTTATGGGTTAGACAATATGGAGTTTGGGCCCAATTACTTCATACCTAAACCTTTTGATTCTCGTTTGATTTCTCGTATTGCCCCTGCCGTAGCCCAAGCGGGTATGTTAGAAGGGGTGGCCACCCGCCCGATTAATGATTTCAGCAGTTATACCTATCAGTTGCAGCAGTTTATGTATCGCTCGGGCGCGTTCATGAAGCCAATTTATGGTATTGCCAAAGGCTTGGTTAAAGACGGTGGCAAGGCACGCATTGTTTACGCCGAAGGCGAGGACGAGCGTGTACTGCGAGCAGTTC
>JAAYRP010000099.1 GCA_012518715.1 Alcaligenaceae bacterium
GTTCTCTAAAGCGCATATCGAGGGCATTACGACACTTTCAGCCGAAGACATTGCTCATGCAGAGCGTTTGGGCTATACCGTAAAACTGCTCGGTATTACACGTGCCCGTGAAAATGGTATTGAGCTACGGGTTCACCCGACCTTAGTTCCCTCTTCCAGCATGCTGGCAAATGTTCAGGGTGCGATGAATGCTGTCATGGTACATGGCGATGCGGTAGGCTCAACCGTTTACTATGGGGCTGGGGCAGGTGAGCTACCTACGGCTTCAGCTGTGGTAGCCGATTTGGTGGATGTGGCGCGTTTGTTGACCGCAGACCATGACCACCGTGTCCCTTATTTGGCTTTCCAACAAGATGCGATGGCAGATATCCCTGTGCTGTCTATGGCTGATGTTGTGTCGGCTTATTATTTGCGTTTACGCGTGGCAGACTGTCCTGGGGTGCTGGCCGATATTGCACGAATCTTGGCTGATGCTGGGATTTCGATTGGCTCTATGTTCCAAGAGCCGGCCGTCAATGACGAAACTGATATTATTTTCCTGACACATGAAGCACGCGAGGGCGATATTGACCACGCGATTCTAAAAGTACAAAAGCTGGACTTTGTACGTTCTCCTGTAACCCGTTTACGTGTAGAGAGCCTCTAATGCAATACATTTCTACTCGTGGCGGTATGGCGCCACAGGCATTTAGTGATATTTTACTCGAAGGTCTTGCTCCCGATGGGGGCTTGGCAATTCCCGAGCATTACCCTCAGGTAAGCGCTCAGACTTTAGCGCAATGGCGGGATCTATCCTACGCTGAGCTGGCTTTTGCTGTGCTGTCGTTATTTGTGGATGATATTCCTGCCGAGGACCTGCGTGCTTTAACACAGGCAGCGTATGATCCTAGCTTATATGTGGGCGAGGCCATGGTGCCGGTAAAACCCTTGCAGGGGGATATGGCGCTTCTTGGGTTGTCTCAGGGGCCAACGCTTGCTTTTAAAGACATGGCCATGCAGTTTTTGGGGCAGGTGTTTGAGTACGTGCTCGAAAAGCGTGATAGTCATATCAATATTTTGGGCGCCACTTCAGGCGATACCGGCTCTGCGGCGGAGTACGCACTACGAGGCAAAAAGCGCGTGAATGTGTTTATGTTGTCGCCCCATGGGCGTATGAGCGATTTTCAACGCGCCCAAATGTACTCTTTGCAAGATCCTAATATCCATAACCTATCTGTTAAAGGGGTGTTTGATGATTGTCAGGATATTGTCAAACAGCTGGCAGGGGATTTGGATTTTAAACAATCCATGCAACTGGGTGCTGTGAACTCCATTAACTGGGCTCGCATTGCTGCACAGGTGGTGTATTATTTTTGGGGCTGGCTGCGTGCAACCGATAGCGCGGATCAGCAGGTTTCCTTTGCTGTGCCATCCGGTAACTTCGGCAATATTTGGGCTGGACATATTGCACGGCAGATGGGTTTACCTATTGCGCGCTTGGTATTAGCGACTAATGAAAATAACGTGCTCGAGGAATTTTTCCGCACGGGTATTTATCGCCCTCGCGATTCAGCTCATACCTATGCTACCTCTAGCCCCTCTATGGATATTTCACGGGCTTCTAACTTTGAGCGCTTTGTGTACGACTTAGTAGGGCGCGATCCTGATGCCTTGCGTGCGCTTTGGAACCAATTAGCGACTCAGGGTTACTTTGATCTGAGCCATCTTAAAGATCGTTTCGAATCTGAGTATGGTTTTGTAGCTGGTCAAAGCTCACATGCGGATCGTATTGCTACGATTGCTCAGGTTTACCGCGAAACGCAGGTTCTTATTGATCCGCATACGGCAGATGGGGTCAAAGTGGCACGCGACCATATGCAACCTGGGGTGCCCA
>JAAYRP010000018.1 GCA_012518715.1 Alcaligenaceae bacterium
CAAAGCGTCCTTTAACGCAGGCGTGGCCCCGGTTGGCTTTGCCGTCTTTCCAAGGGGTCATGCGGACGACCTCATCCCCTTTCATTTCGGCTTTTAGCCCACAACCTACACCACAGTAAGCGCAGGTCGTAATGACAGCATGATCGGGTTGGCCTTGTTCGATGACGGTGTTTTCCATTAACGAGGCCGTAGGGCAGGCCGCCACACAGGCTCCGCAGGACACGCAGTCACTTTCCATAAAGCTTTGGTTTTGCCCAGCACTGACTCGCGCTTCAAAGCCGCGGCCATCAATGGTTAAGGCAAAAGTGCCTTGGGTTTCTTCACAGGCGCGCACGCAGCGATTGCATACAATGCATAGTTTAGGGTCAAAAGTAAAATACGGGTTCGTGATATCGGCGCAAGCATCTTGATGGTTGGCGCCATCAAAACCATAGCGAACCTCGCGTAAACCAACCTGACCGGCCGTAGATTGGAGCTCGCAGTTTCCGTTTGCTGCACAGGTTAAGCAGTCTAAAGGGTGATCGGAAATATACAGCTCCATCACATTTTTACGCAGCTGGTTTAGCTTGGCGTTTTCTGTAGTGACGACAAGACCGTCTTCAACCAGCGTTGTACAGGAAGCGGGGGTGCCGCGTCGCCCTTCAATTTCAACTAAGCAGAGACGGCATGAGCCAAAGGGCTCCAGACTGTCTGTAGCACAGAGCTTGGGTATTTGGATACCGGCCATGGCCGCTGCCCGTAATAAGGACGTGCCAACAGGCGCAGTAACCGAATGTCCGTCAATGGTAAGCGTAACGGTTTCTGTATAGGTGGAGGCTGGGGTGCCTAAGTCTCGATCGCGGATTACAACAGTTTCTAGCATGGTGAGTCCTCGTTAATGGGTGGCTGTCGTAGCCGGTTGGAGACCAAAGTCTTCAGCAAAGTGCTCGAGTGCAGATAACACTGGATAGGGTGCCATCCCACCTAAAGCACATAGTGAGCCTGCTAACATAGTGTCACAAAGGTCGTGAAGCAGCTGCACATTTTGTTCAGGTTGTTCTTGACGGCGAATTTTTGCGATGGTTTCTACACCGCGCGTGGAGCCAATACGGCAGGGAGTGCACTTGCCACAGGATTCGATGGCACAAAACTCCATAGCGTACTGAGCCATATGCCCCATGTCCACGGTATCGTCAAAAGCAACAATGCCACCATGACCAACCATTGCCGTCATGGCCGAGTAAGCTTCGTAGTCGATAGGGGTGTCCCAGTCTTTTTGGGGCAGATAAGCACCTAGGGGACCACCAACTTGTACCGCACGTAAAGGTCGCCCCGAGGCGCTACCACCACCAAAGTCGTACAGTAATTCATTGAGCGTAACCCCAAAGGCTTTTTCAACTAAGCCGCCGTATTTTAAGTTGCCGGTGAGTTGAAATGCTAAGGTGCCGCGTGACCGCCCCATGCCAAAATTTTTATAAAATTCTGCGCCTTTAGCTAAAATAATAGGTACGGATCCTAGAGAAATCACATTATTGACGACAGTGGGTTGGCCCATAAAACCTTCGAGAGCGGGGAGTGGCGGTTTAAAGCGGATTTCGCCGCGTTTACCCTCTAGGCTTTCTAATAAAGAGGTTTCTTCGCCGCAAATATAAGCCCCTGCTCCTTTACGTACCTCTAGATCGAAATTTTTATCACTGCCTAAAATAGCTTTGCCTAAATAGCCCGCGGTGTAAGCTCGCCGTACTGCCTCTTCAAGAACACGAATAGCAATAGGGTATTCGGAGCGTACGTAAATATAGCCACGGGTCGCGTTTACGGCTAAGCCGGCGATAATCATGCCCTCGATTAAGGTGTACGGATCGCCTTCCATTAGGATACGATCCGAAAATGTACCTGAGTCACCTTCGTCGGCATTACACACAATGTATTTTTGTTCAGCTTGGGCATGGAGCACCGTATTCCATTTGATTCCCGTAGGGAAAGCGGCGCCACCTCGCCCGCGTAGCCCTGACTCCGTTACGATATCGACAATTTGTTGTGGGCGATAGCGAAGAGCTTGTTGAAGACCCTCCCAACCACCATGCGCTTGATAGTCGTCTAGACAAAGTGGCTGAGTAATGCCAACACGGGCAAAAGTCAAACGCTCTTGGTTTTTGAGGTAGGGGATATTTTCCGTCAGACCATGGCAGAGTGGGTGGTCGGCGCCCTGAAGCCAACCTGCTTCGAAAAGGCTGTCTAGGTCAGCGCATTGTACGGGGCCATAGGCAACGCGCCCTTGCGGCGTTTGGACCTCGATAAGTGGCTCTAGCCATAGCATTCCACGTGTGCCGTTGCGCACAATATGAATAGGTTGTTGGTATTGGGCGGCTTTAGCTTGAATGGCAGGAATCAGGTGCTCCACGCCAGCGGCCACGGCAGCCGTATCCATGGGAATATAAAGCGTGGTTGTCATGCGGACTCTCCTACTTGGTTGAGCCATTCATCAATATGGTGAGGGGTGACGTGGGCTACCGGCTGTTCATTGAGCATCGCAGCAGGCCCTTGGGCGCAAAGCCCTAAGCAATAAGCTGGCTCAAGATGGACATCATGTGTTTGAGATCGCTGGTGAAAATCGCAGCCAAGGCGCTCTTGGGCATGAGCAATCAGCGCATTGGCCCCGCGAGCTTGACAGGCTTCGGCGCGGCAGAGAGCCAGATGTAGAGCGGCCGGGGGCTGTGTACGAAAATGGGCATAAAAGCTAATTACGCCATGAATTTCCGCTCGAGAACGCTGAATAGCCTGACTGAGCGGAAGAATGATTTCGTTGGGAATGTAGCCCAGTTGATCTTGAATGCTATGCAAAATGGGCAAAAGAGAGCCCTCTTTGTGAGCATGTTCTGCCAGCGCCGTGGCTAAGGCGTGAGCAGGTGTGCTGTTGTTTTGTGCGCTAGGTGTGGTCATAGGTGTGATATAAGCCCAAAAAGGCTGTCTCCTATATGATATTAAATACATATTGTTATTAACGGTATATACTTAATTTACAAAGTAAATCGATACTTATCAATAAGCACTTGCTTGCAAGAACTTAGCAAAAAATATGTTTTTTAAAACATATTAAAGGGAGAGCATGATACCGGATCTGGATTTAAGTGTACGTTGGCAGTTAGCGACAGAGCCGCCCTATGATATGGGTCAGTTAGTACAGATTTTAATGGCGATTGAAAAAGTCGGAAATTTAGCGGCAGCCGCTAAAATCTGTCGGCTTTCTTATCGTCATGCATGGGGCATGATTCGTGATGGGGAAAAACATTTAAAAACGACACTGGTGCAAACGGTGCGGGGGCAGGGGTCGGTATTAACGGAACTGGCCCAACAGATCGTGGTCTTGTATCGCCGCCACGAGCAGCTATTGCACCCCCATGTGCAGGGGGTGGCGCAGCAACTTAACGCACAGCTTCAAGAGCTGTATGCACAGCAACGGCATATTTTACGCTTGCACGCGAGTCATGGCTTTGCTGTAGAGGGTTTGATGCGTTGGCAAAGTGATCATCCCTCGGGTTTTAGGATGGCATTACAGTATCGCACGGGAGGGGAGGCCTTAGCCTTATTACAAAAAAAAGAATGCGATGTGGCCGGATTTCAATTGCCGACGGGAAAATACCAAGATGCAATGCTGCGACTGTACCAAGATTACTTACAATCGGAGCCACTTTTATTTGTTTTGTTGGCTTGTCGCCGCGTCGGTTTATTCGTGCAGCCGCATAACCCCCTACAGATTCAAGGAATGGCGGACTTAGTTCGCCCAGAGGTGCGTGTGGTAAATAGACAGCCCGGCTCGGGAACACGCTATTTAATGCGTTGGTTATTGGAAGATGCCGGTGTGGATGCTGATCTAGTATTAAATTATGGGGCAACAGAGTTTACGCATATGGCGGTGGCGGCGCATGTGGCCAGTGGTATGGCTGATGTGGGGTTTGGTATTGAGACGGCAGCCAGGCGTTGTGGCCTTGAGTTTATTTCCCTAGAACAAGAGCGGTATTTCTTTGCTTTTTACCAAGACATGGTTAATAGTGCCATCATACAGTCTTTTCTTTCCGTGCTACGTAGCCCTGACTATAAACACTATATGCAACAGCTTGCTGGTTATGAGTCTGAGCACATGGGAACGATTTACACTTTAGAGCAGCTACTACAGCAAGATTTATCCGTATCGCTTTAATCCATTTTATGACGCACTCCTCTGCCCCTACTACTTTGTCCATGAAGGCAAACCCGTCACACCCTACGGTGATTCCGTCTCAGGGCGAGGGCGGGGTTTTCGACCAGCGCCAACGACCATTAAGAGACTTACGTATTTCTATTACAGACCGCTGTAACTTTCGCTGTACATACTGTATGCCGCGCGAGGTGTTCGGTGCTGATCATGTTTTTTTGCCGCAACCCGAGCTTTTGAGCTTTGAAGAAATCACGCGGGTAGCGGCAATAGCGGTTCAAATGGGGGTACAAAAAATACGCTTAACAGGGGGCGAGCCTCTTTTAAGAAAACATGTAGAAAAGCTGGTAGCGATGTTAGCGGCATTGCGTACCCCAGAGGGGCACCCGATAGAGCTAGCGATGACAACGAATGCAACGTTGCTGGCACAAAAGGCAGCTGCATTAAAAGAGGCCGGTCTTCATAGAGTAACGGTTAGCTTGGACGCTTTAGATAGCGCGCGCTTTACCCAGCTCAGTGATAGCCAGGTAGCGGTAGAGCGAGTATTGGCTGGTATAGAAAAAGCGGCAGAGGTGGGGCTGGCTCCGGTCAAGGTGAATATGGTTGTGCGTAAAGGTATCAATGATGACCAAATATTACCTATGGCGCGCTACTTTAAGGGCCGAGGCC
Organism: Alcaligenaceae bacterium; assembly: GCA_012518715.1. Lineage (GTDB taxonomy): Bacteria > Pseudomonadota > Gammaproteobacteria > Burkholderiales > Burkholderiaceae_B > Paenalcaligenes > Paenalcaligenes hermetiae. Next base: position 4,841 of record JAAYRP010000018.1, read on the forward strand.
ATGCGCTCCGTTTTATCGAATACATGGATGTAGGAAATACGAATGGCTGGGAAATGTCAGAGGTAGTGACGGGGGCCCAGATTATCCAAACTTTGGCCTCTGAGTTCGAGCTGGAGCCGGTGCAAGCCACCTATTATGGCGAGGTGGCGGATCGGTATCGTTATGTGGATGGCAGTGGGGAAATCGGTATTATTACCAGCGTATCCAATCCATTCTGTGGAGATTGTACGCGCTTGCGCTTATCCCCAGAGGGGCAGTTTTTCCTTTGTCTTTTTGCTAGTCGTGGTTATGATGTACGTCAGTTATTGCGTCAGTCAGCCTCGGATGCAGAGGTCGCAGCTTTTATGATGGAAGTATGGCGTGGCCGTCATGACCGTTACTCAGAGCTACGAGGACAAGGTCTGGCGCCTATGCATAAAATTGAAATGAGTTATATAGGCGGTTAATGCAACACCATCTCACTGGGGCGATATTGACGGGGGGTATGGCACGCCGTTTGCAGCCCTTAGGTAAAAATATAGATAAAGGTTTAGTTGACTTGCATGGAAAACCTTTGGTGGCTTGGGTAGCCGATACCTTGGCGCCTTTGAGCCAACAGCAGCCTTTATTGATTAGTGCGAATCGCTACTTGCAGTGCTATGCGCATTATGGGCAAGTCGTGCAAGATCCAACCATTTTTTCAGGTTACCAGGGCCCTTTAGCCGGGCTATATGCGCTTTTATCTGCTTGTACCACGGACTGGTTGATGGTGTTACCGGTCGACACCCCATTTGTACCATTTTCGGTGGTACAACGGTTTTGGCAAACGCGCTCGCGCTACCCATTGCAGCGCGCTTTTTTTGCGCGACATGAGCGCGATCACCCCTTGTGTTTGTTGTTGCATCGCTCGTGCGCGCCGCATTTGGCTACTTATTTACAACAGGGGCAACGTCGTGTTTTTGGTTGGCTCCAACAGCAAGAAGCGGTAGCCGTAGATATGCATCAGTTTGATGCTACTGTGTTTTTGAATCTTAATACCCCGGAAGACCTTGAAAACGCCCGCCAGCAGGCGTTTTCATCGAGGTTGTGATCAAGTGATTAAAATCCCCAGTGCTTAAAATCATAATAAGCGATGGTATCGCCATTTTTGATTTCGGTGTGGGCGGGAATACGTGCTAAACCGGTTGCCCAAGCCAGAGAGCTAATGATCGCTGAGCCTTGCTGGGCATGTGGCGTCAGATACATAAAGCCATCTGCATCGGGGCGTACCTGTACCCGAATAAACTCTTCGCGTGAGCCCTTGAAGGTTTTGGTGCTGTCGAGCTTGCCATAAAAGACCCGAGGTAAAGCATGCCGGCGACCTTGGAGAACGCGGATCATAGGTGAGACCATTAAGGTAAACACGGCATAAGCGGAAACCGGGTTCCCCGGCAGACCGACAATAGGCGTGTTACGCAGATGCGCTAAAGCGACCGGTTTACCTGGTTTCATGCGTACTTTCCAAAGCTGCATTTCGCCACCTAAGCCTTCAATGGCGGGTTTCACCAAGTCCTTATCTCCCACAGAAACCCCGCCTACAGTTAAGACCAAATCGCAGCTCTCGCACAATGTGCTGAGCGCTTGTTGAATATCCTCTAGCGTGTCTTTAGCATGCAGTGTCAAATGGACTTGCGCTTTGAGTTGTTGTACAAGTACGGCTAGTATGGGGGCGTTAGAGTTATAAATCTGCCCCTCTTGTAAAGGCTGCCCAAGTTGCGCGAGTTCATCGCCTGTTGTGAGAATACCGATTTTGGGAACAGGATAAACGTCAATATGCGTGATGCCCTGCGAAGCAAGCATAGCCACATGACCGCTGCTTAGGCGCTTGCCTTTAAGGATAATGGTTTTATCTTTGCCCATATCCTCACCTTGGTAGCGGACATTGGCGCCGGCTTTAGGGAGCTGGTGGATAGTGACGTGATCATCTTGTTCACTGCAGTTTTCTTGAATAATAACCGTATCTGCTCCCGCTGGCATAAGACTACCCGTGAATAAGCGGATCGCATGGCCAGGTTTAAGCGCTTGGGGGACATCCCCCGCATAGCAGCGTTGTTGAATGGGTAATGCTTGTTCGGGTGTGACATCGGCTATACGTACTGCATAACCATCCATGGCGCTGTTGTCTGCAGGGGGAATATCGATAGCCGCTAGGACATTCGTGGCGACGACGCGCCCAACGGCATCCGCAATAGGAACGCGTTCCGTGCGAGTGGGACGGACTGCGGCTTGAATAAGACGATCTTGAGCGGTATCGAAATCTAACATAATGCCTCGTAGAGTTTAGGATTTAGTGGCGCAGTGATCAGCAAAATTGCAGGGTTTGTGTTGGCTGTTGAGTTGTTCGCGGATAATACGCGTCCAAGCTAAGCGACAGGCGTTGGTCGAACCAGGAATACTGAAAATAATGGTCTGGTTGGCTAAGCCTGCGAGCGCATTGGATTGGATGGCAGAGCTACCAATGTCTTGATAGGAGAGCTGGCGGAATAATTCACCAAAACCCGTTACAGTTTGGTCTAATAGGGGCTCAATGGCCGCAATGGTGTTTTTTTGTGGACCAAAGCCAGTCCCCCCGTTAGTTAGGATAACGTGGATGTTTGGGTCAGCAATCCATTGACTAATGATTTTGCGCAATTCGTAAATATTGGTGGGGCAAATAGCGCGTTCAATGCATTTGTGGCCGGCTCGCTGTAGTTGATCAACCAAATAATCACCAGATGTATCATTAGCGGCTGTACGGGTGTTGGACACCGTTAACACCGCACAGTGTAAACTAGTCATGTTGTTGCTCCCATTGTGCTGTTTTGGTTACGTCACTGTCACGTTGCTGTACCCAGAATTTTTCACCGGATTGTAAAGTTTCGCGTTTCCAAAAAGGGGCGCGCGTTTTGAGGGCATCGATAATGTATTCACCCGCAGCAAAAGCATCGCCTCGGTGGATACTGCATACCCCTACAAAGACAATTTGTTCGCCTAGGTGTAGTTCGCCTACGCGATGCACCACACAGTAGTCTAAAATATCCCAACGTTGTTTAGCGTATTCACAGATATCTGTGATTTCGCGCTCACACATACCAGGGTAGTGTTCTAAAAACAACGTTTCGGTGGGGGCATCGGGGTTAAAATCGCGTACATAGCCAATGAAACTTAATAGCGCGCCATTTTGTCCGGCGTGCTTTTGATGTAAGCGCTCGATGAGATCGCTGACTTTAAAGTCATGTTCTTGGACCGTTACCATATTCTTACCCCCCTGTGACTGGCTCAAAAACCGCGACTTCGTCTCCTGGTGTAATGATGGCGTCGTGGTTAACGTGATACTGGTTAACGGCGACCTTAAGCCGTTCCTGCATGGGCGCTAGGGCGGGGTAGCGTTTTACCAGTTGGGTTAGCCAAGTGCTGACCGATGTAGGGGCGGTTATTTCCCAGCTTTCTTGACGCTGCTGCGTCAGCTCAGCGACTTGGGCAAAATACAAAACAGTAATGCTGGACATACGTATCCTTGAGGTAAAAAACAATCAACGCTCAGTGGCTTGCCACACGCCCGATTTGCCACCTGATTTGCGTAGCAAGCGTGTATTTTCAATCACAATGCCTTTGTCGGCAGCTTTGCACATATCGTAAATAGTGAGCGCCGCCACACTAGCTGCGGTCATGGCCTCCATTTCTACGCCAGTCGTATAGGAGCAGCGACAGGTGGCTTGGATATGTACCAGGTGTTGTTGGCTATCTAATTCAAAATCAATGCCAACAAAGTCCAAGGCAAGTGTATGGCATAGGGGGATTAGCTCTGCGCAGCGTTTGGCGGCTTGAATCCCCGCAATGCGAGCGGTATTTAAGACCTCGCCTTTGGCATTGGCTTGAGCTGTTAATAAGGCAAAGGCGTCGGCACTTAACCGTACGGTGCTAGCAGCAATGGCTTCACGGGCGCTGCGATTTTTGTGGCTGACATCCACCATGCGAACCTGGCCGCTGGCGTCCAAATGCGTCAAGCTAAGATCTGAGTCGGGATGTGTAAAACCCATAGGTTTCTCATTGTTGAAACGAGCTAAGCTCGCAGGGTTAAAGAGTAGAGCTCTATTATAGCCAGCTTGCTGAAAATCGTTGCAAAAACCCAATTGAAGTAAAAGATTGAAAAATAGACAAATTTTTCCCGAGAGCCGTGCCTTTTGCCTACAATGAATCATTGCTTAGGCCGATTGGCTTAGGCGTATTTTTTAACCCGCTGCTTTTTTATTTCCATGTTTAATACGATCGGTGCTTTTTTCTCTTTGTATTTGGCAGCCCTAGTGCTACTGACTGGTTCAGGTTTGTTTAATACCTATATGGGGGTGCGTTTAACGCAGCTTTCCGTATCAGAAATTTGGGTGGGAGCATTATTAGCCATATTTTATTTAGGTCTAGTCGTAGGGGCGCGGGTAGGGCATAAGCTCATTTTAGGTATTGGGCATATACGGGCTTATGCCGCCAGTGCGGCGTTTGTGACGGCAGCGGTTTTAATTCAAATTCTTGTGGATAATCTGTGGATCTGGTTAGTGCTGCGTTTTTTTGCCGGTGCCGCCATGGTGACGCAGTTTATGGGTTTGGAAAGTTGGCTCAATGAGCAAACAGAAAACGAGCAACGTGGGACGGTTTTTGCTTTTTATATGGTAATGACCAGCTTAGGTACGGTATTGGGACAAGTTGCTTTAACCTATTTTCCACAAATGAATTATGAGCCGTTGGTTTTTGTGGCAATTTGTTCTGTAATGAGTTTGGTGCCGGTGGCATTGACGCGTCGTTTGCACCCGGCTTTACAAGTGCCTGCACCCATTAACGCCAAATATTATGTGGAGCGCGTCCCGTTATCGATTATTGTGCTATTGATTGCGGGGA
>JAAYRP010000100.1 GCA_012518715.1 Alcaligenaceae bacterium
GATGCGTTACTCGGCTACCGTGGGGATACCAATCAACCTGAAGCTATCGTATTTATCCATAATGGACTGCACTTTGAAATTCAAATAGACCGTTCTCACCCCATTGGCAAAGACGATGCAGCAGGCATTAAAGATATTTTGCTGGAGTCCGCCGTCACCACCATTATGGACTGCGAAGACTCCGTAGCTACAGTGGACGCCGAAGACAAAACCTTAGCGTATCGCAATTGGTTAGGCTTAATTACCGGCACGCTCACCGAGGACATTGAAAAAGGCGGTAAAACCTTCACCCGTCGCCTTAATCCTGACCGCGAATACACCGACCTACAAGGCAACACGCAAAAGCTCCCTGGGCGCTCTTTGATGTTCATCCGCAATGTTGGTCACCTCATGACCAACCCCGCAATTTTAGACAAAGAGGGTAACGAGATCCCCGAGGGCATCATGGATGCCGTGATCACTGGCTTAATTGCCAAACGTGACCTAGAACTAAAACTTAACTCTCAAACGGGCTCCGTCTATATCGTTAAACCCAAAATGCATGGCCCTGACGAGGTCGCCTTTGCCGATGAGCTTTTCGCTCGTGCGGAAGACCTTATCCAAGTGCCTCGCAATACACTAAAAATGGGTATTATGGACGAAGAGCGTCGCACGACCATTAACCTAAAAGCGTGTATTGCGGCGGCAAGCGAACGCGTGGTTTTCATTAACACAGGCTTCCTAGATCGCACCGGTGATGAAATCCATACATGTATGCATGCTGGTCCCGTTGTACGCAAAAACGACATGAAAACCCAACCCTGGCTACCCGCCTATGAGCGTAACAACGTTCAAACAGGCCTAGATTGTGGTTTACGTGGTCGCGCTCAAATCGGTAAAGGCATGTGGGCCATGCCGGATCTCATGGCCGATATGCTCGAGCAAAAAATCGGGCACCTCAAAGCAGGGGGAAATACAGCATGGGTACCCTCGCCTACAGCGGCCACACTACATGCTTTGCATTACCACCAAATCGATGTTCAAGCCTTACAAAAAAGCATGGAAGGCCAAAACACCCCCGTTTTGGACGATATCCTGACTATCCCCGTAGTCGACAAACCCTCTTGGTCTGCCGAAGAAATTCAGCAAGAACTCGATAACAATGTCCAGGGTATTTTGGGCTACGTCGTGCGTTGGATCGATCAGGGCGTTGGTTGCTCTAAAGTCCCTGACATTCACGATATCGGACTAATGGAGGACCGGGCCACTTTACGTATTTCCAGCCAGCATATTGCCAACTGGTTATTACATGGCGTAGTCACCGCCGAGCAAGTCGATGAAACCCTACAACGTATGGCTGCCATCGTCGACAAACAGAACCAAGGCGATGCCGCTTATTTACCCATGGCCAACCATTTCAACACATCTAAAGCCTATCAAGCCGCTCGCGACCTGATCTTTAAAGGCTTAGAGCAGCCAAATGGCTACACCGAACCACTATTACATCAGTGGCGTCTAGCCCTAAAACAAGGCTAAAACCGTTTTGCTCTAAGAACCCATTTACCCCGCACGCTTCTGTGCGGGTTTTTTTATTCAAAAAGCCCGATAACACGTATCGGGCTTCGTCTACATTTAAATCAGTAGGATTTATTTATCAGCAGCTAAAAAATCCAATACTAACGCATTAAAGCGATCTTTATGTTCCCACTGTACCCAGTGGCCACAACGATTAAACAAATGTAGTTCCGCATTAGGAATATGTGCCACTAAACGTAATGCCGCATCCATGGGCACAAAACGATCATCACGCCCCCACATAATCAATGTTGGTGCTGTGATAGAACTTAAACGCGCCCCAAAATCAGGGAACTGACGGGGGTTGGTATCAATACTTTTAACAAAGTTATCCAAGTGATCCTGACGCGCCAGAATATTCTCTAAGCGTTGCTGCAAAAGCTCATCGGTTAGGCTGCTGGGGTCATAGACAAAAATGTCCATCATCGCGCGTAGGTTTTCCAGAGTAGGGTTGCGATACAACGCCTGTAAGCGCTTAATGCCCTCGGTAGGCATGGGGGTAAACGCACTTAATCCACCCGTACCTCCCCCCATCAGGATCAGTTTACCCACACGCTCTGGGTTATCGAGCGTGAATGCCGTCACACTGTGTCCACCCATGGAGTTACCAATCAGGTGCGCTTTTTGAATACCCAGCGCATCCATCGTGCCTTTTAAGGCTTGTGCATTCAAATGTGAGCGTGACTCTGTCGACACAATGGGGTCGCTTTTTCCCCAGCCGGGACAATCTAATAAAATCACACGATAGCCCGCTTTAACTAAAGGCTCCACGTTTTGACTAAAGTTTGCCCAGCTTGTTGCACCGGGTCCTGAGCCGTGCAGCATAATCACGACTTCATCACCACTACCAAAATCGTTGTAGTGAACTTTAGCTTTTAGGTCCCCCTCAACGATGTCTACAAAACGACTACTCTGTTCTTCACTAATCACAATATCCGTCATGTGTATTCCTTTGTTGGTTATATGAACTAAAACGAACCCCTATGACTTAGGCTGCGCGCTAATCACACCATATCCAGCAATCCATTCATTGATAGGGCGGTAATAGTCTTTGGTAGCGGTGTAGTTCCCTTGGGCAGCCAATGCCGCAAACGCAGCGACCCAAGTTCGTACCTCGTGCGTGGAGCGCCCCGCCTCTTTAGAAATGACCTCCACTTCAAAGGCATCGACTTTTTCTAGCTCGTTATTAGCTAACAAGTCCATAAATGCATTATCCCACTCAGCATTTAAAGGGGTTAACTCGCATTCGGCAGTACCAAAGATTTTTGCCGCTGCAACCGTACGCGCTTCTCGAGCCGCACGGGCCTCTGGCGTGGGGTTACGTCCACAAATTAAAAACTCTGCCACTTCTGATGCGGCACCACTTAATAAGGGCACAGGTGGTTCATGGGATAGCCCACCCGAACCTAAAATCAATACTCGCTTATTAAGCGTAGCAATAAACTGCCCTATCGCATCACCTAATTTACGAATACGACGATATGGGTTAAATGGCGGCGCCACTGAGTTAATAATAATGGGGATAACAGGATAACGCGTTAAGCTCCCTGTGGTTTCCATCAAAATCTGCGTGCAGCCATGATCCACCTGTAAGCGATGAGACAAGGCAACATCCACATCTTTGCCATGAATATAGCGGACCAAATCCAAGGCTAAATCTTGGGGTATGGATAAATTGCCTAAAGGAGTATTGTAGTCCCCTACGGACTCAGCAGCTGTCGCCACCACAAACGGCGGCATCAAATCATAAAACAAGCCGTTGTAATGATCCGGTGCAAATAGAATAATAAGCTCAGGATCAAATGCCTCGACCTCGGCTTTAGCCTGAGCCAATACCTGCTCTACCTCCGCGACAATACTAGGCTCAGGATCATATAGCCCCCGCAAAGGCGTATGAGACAAACACTTCAACAACACCGTCATACGATTACTCCTTAAATGACTGTTTTATTTTGTATTGAATCACTCTCGTTTTATTTTTATAAAAGTCACGAGAGCCCCACCTAAGCTAGGCAGGCAATTGACATATGCAAAACAGATTATCACACCCACCTAAGCAACCAAGGCAGCTATATGCCGCCTGTTCATACAGCAAACACCCCGCTTCTCCATGTAAACAAACGATTTACCCCACAAACAAAACCGACCATAACGGGTCGGTTTTTTCACTGTGAACAAAATAAGCGCTATGTTTAAGGCTTACATCACATCAATGCATAGCTCCCCAAGCCCTTCTACACCTAGCCGCATTTGCTGCCCTTTGTGCACCGCCCCCACCCCTTCGGGCGTACCTGTGAAAATCAAATCACCCGGTGCCAACGTAAATAAGGTAGATAAATACGCTACCGTTTCGGCAACCGACCAAATCAAATGGCTCACATCACTACGTTGACGGTCTTCACCATCAACCTGTAACCAAATAGCACCCGTAGCGATATGCCCCACTTGCTCTACAGGATAAATAGGACCAATCGGCGCCGAATGATCAAAAGCCTTACCCACTTCCCATGGACGCCCCATTTCTCGCATTTCTATCTGCAAATCGCGCCGTGTCATATCCAGCCCTACGGCATAGCCCCAAACGTGAGTTAAGGCTGTCTCTACCGCTATGTTCGCCCCCCCTTTACCTATTACGGCCACCAGCTCTGCCTCATAGTGCAGGTTTTGTGTCTTAGAAGGATACGGCCAGGCATACGTTTTGCCCTCTTCAATAGGAACTATCGCATCCGTTGGTTTACAAAAGAAAAAAGGGGGTTCACGATTCGGATCGAACCCCATTTCAATCGCATGCGCTGCGTAATTACGTCCCACACAATATACCCGACGTACAGGCACGCATTGATCACTATTTTTAACCGGAACACTCACCTGTTCGGGGGGACTAAACACATAACTCATAACCTTATCTCCTCTTGTTAAGATGTATGCACTAAGCATACAAAAAACCGACCTCAAAAGGTCGGTTTCATGTGAAACATCATGCATTAAGTGATGCAGCCGATTAGCTACGCACTTGCGCAATCAAGGCATCTAATATCTGTAACGCCTGATCCAAATCATCTTTGCTAATGTTAAGCGCAGGCATAAAGCGCAACAAATGTGGGCGCGGAGAGTTCAGCAACATACCCTCTGGATTACGATTTCGTGCTGCCTCGACCAAAGCAGGGCCATCGTCACGATCTAAGATCAAAGCCCGTAATAACCCCTGACCGCGCTCCCCTTTTAGCCCCCACTTAGCGCTCAACGCCAATAAACCCTCGGAAAGCTGCTGCGCACGCTCATTAACGCTTTGCATAAACCCATCGGCTGTTAGTGTTTGCATAACCGCTACGCCTGCCGCTGTCACCACCGGATTACCATTATACGTACCACCCTGGTCCCCATGTTCAAAACATGAGACCGACTCTTTAGCGCATAATGCCGCTAACGGTACCCCGGCACCAATTCCTTTTCCTAGGGTCATAATATCGGGCTCTACCCCAGAATGCTGGTAGGCAAACAGTTTACCCGTGCGCCCCATACCGCTTTGCACTTCATCAACGATGAGTAAAAGACCAAACTCATCACAGGTTTGTCGCAAGGCTTGCATAAAAGCGGGATCGGCGGGGATCACACCGCCCTCGCCCTGAACGGGCTCAAGCATAATAGCCACGGTTTTTTCATCTACCAACGCGCGCACAGAATCAATATCGTTGAGCTTAGCCTTAGGAAAGCCATCGACTTGGGGAGCAAAAATCGTATCCCAGCCAGCTTTACCCGATGCTGACATCGTGGCTAAGGTGCGCCCATGAAAGCTGTGCTCAAAGGTGATAGTTTTATAAGCACCTTGGCGGTAGAGCTGCCCCCATTTGCGGGCAAGCTTGATCGCCCCCTCGTTGGCTTCGCCCCCGCTGTTGGCAAAAAACACCCGATCAAAGCAGGAGTGCTGCGTGATCAGCTTAGCTAGCTCCATCATAGGGGCATTGTAAAACGCTGGCGAAGGGTTCATCAGCTCCGAAGCCTGCTTACACATGGCTTCGACCACATTTTTAGGGCTGTGCCCCAACGCATTCACCGCCCAGCCCTGAATCATATCAAGGTAGCGCTTGCCGTTATGATCTTCGAGCCAAGAGCCTTGACCACGCACAAAAACCAAATCCGGACGAGAGGTAATTTCCATCAGTGCGTCTGCACCAACCTGATCAAATTGCATAACGGCAAACCCTGTATAAAAAAGAGAACGATAGAACAAAAACAGTTCGTTCTTATAATTTTAGCGCATCAATCCCGCTTTGTATCCAAACACGCCAAATCACCAAAAGAAAGTTGCACAGGTAAGCGATCGTAGCGCACACAGTCCACTTCAGCGATAAGCTTAGATGCACGTACGCCCACAAGCCGTAGTGATCGATGACGGATCTGCGTACGCCGTAAGCACTGACGCGCCGCGTGCAGCAAATCCGCTTGCTTTACAACCGGTACGTCCATACTATGATCGCGAGTTAAGGTAGAAAAATCATCAAAGCGCAGCTTAATACCAATCGTAAAAGCACGGTAACCTTTTTGTTGTAAGTCCTGCGCTAACTGACCACAAATCGCCTCTAAAAACTGGGTAAGACGTTGCCGATCATGACGAACATGTAAGTCTCGCTCAAAGGTACGCTCACGACTTAATGACTTAGGCTCCGAGGCCAAAACAATGGGTCTATCGTCTTTACCTTGTGCCGCATCAGCTAACCACTTGGCATAACTCAACCCAAAGTGCCGTTGTAATAAAGGTGGGCTCGCTTGCGCCAAATCCCCTACGGTATGAATTCCCAACCTAGCAAGTTTTTGTTGAGATTTAGGGCCAATCCCATTGACCTTACCTACGGGTAAAGGCCAAACCATCGTTGGAACTTCTTCCTGCCCTAATACACACACGCCATTTGGCTTATTTAAGTCTGAAGCAATCTTAGCTAAAAGCTTATTTGGACTAATCCCTACCGAACACGTTAAACCTGTGGCCTCCCACACCACTTGTTGTAAACGCCGCGCTAATTGCATACTGCTTTGCGCTAAGTGGCTTAAATCAATGTAGATCTCATCAATGCCACGATTCTCTATGCGATCAGAAACGGTCGCTACGGCCTCCTTAAATAGACGAGAATAATATCGATATGCTTGAAAATCTGCCGGTAATAAATACGCATCGGGGGCATACTGAGCCGCTTTCATTAAACCCATAGCAGAAAATACGCCTAAAGCACGTGCCTCGTAACTAGCCGTGGTCACCACCCCGCGCCCAACATAATCACGCAAACGAGCATATTCCCAAGTGCCGTCGGGCTTTTTGACTGGAGCTGGAACATTTCTCCCCCCGATTACCAAAACCTTTCGGCGTAAATCCGGATAACGCAACAAGGCCACAGAAGCATAAAATGCATCCATATCTAGGTGAGCAATGCGGCGTTTTTTTGTCATGCTTTGCTTTTAATTAACCTCTCTTTATGCATAGATGGTCTATGCTTAACATTGACGCCTTAGCCAAGATTAAGGCACGATCAAAAAACAAATAATGATCCGGAGAAGCCAGATGCATAAAAAACTTTTGGTAGCGGCCTTATCCGCTGCGCTACTTATCCCCATGGGGGCTCATGCTAAAACCCTACGCTGGGCCAGCCAAGGTGATATTTTAACCCTTGACCCACACGCTCAAAACGAAGGCATGACAATCGCTGCCAGCAGCTACGTCTATGAGCCTTTGGTTGACTATGATAAAGACTTTAATCTGGTGCCCTCACTGGCTACCGAGTGGGAGCCCGTATCAGATACCGTCTGGCGGTTTCACCTACGAAAAGGGGTCAAGTTTCATGATGGTGCTGATTTCACAGCAGAAGACGTCGTCTTTTCCATCAACCGCGCTTTAGCACCTACCTCTAACTTTAAAGCCTATGTCAATGGCATTAAGAACGTACGCAAAATCGATGACCATACGGTAGAAATCGAAACCGATGGTCCAAACCCCGTGTTACTGCGCCAGCTTACCAATGTCTTTATTATGAATAAAGCCTGGGCTGAAGCCAATAACGCTACAACACCTCAGGATTTTGCAAGCCAACAAGAAACCTACTCGGCCCGTCACACCAATGGTACCGGCGCCTATAAGCTCGAAAGCCGCGAAGTCGATATCCGCACAACATATGTAGAGAATCCCGACTGGTGGGGCAAAGACAGCAAAACCGGTAATGTCAGTAAAATTATCTACACGCCAATTAAACAAAATGCTACTCGCACCGCCGCCCTACTTTCTGGCGAAGTGGATTTTGTCCTCGACCCTCCCGCTCAAGACTTAAACCGCATTAAGCAGCAAGCCAAAGTGGTCGAGGGCAACGAGTACCGCACCATTTACATTGGCTTAGACCAAAAAAGCCCAGAGTTAAAATACAGCTCCATTAAAGGCACCAATCCCTTTGCTGACGTACGTGTGCGTCAAGCGCTTTATTTAGCCATCGACACCGAGGCCATTAAAAAAGCCGTCATGCGAGGCTCCTCTTTACCTACCGGTACGATGGTCGCCCCACAAGTGCATGGCTGGACCGAAGACCTGGCTAAACGCCCAGCTCCTGATGTTGAAAAAGCCAAAGCCCTGCTCAAAGAAGCCGGCTACGGCCCCAATGAGCTGAACTTTACATTAGACTGCCCCAATAACCGCTACATTAATGACGAAGCCATCTGTCAGGCTGTGGTTGGCATGTGGGCCAAAGCCGGCGTGAAAGCAAACTTGAACGCCATGCCCCGCGCCACTTACTTCCCTAAGGTTCAGTCTTATGACACCAGCGCCTACTTATTCGGTTGGGGGGTGCCTACCTTTGACGCTCTCTATACCTTACAAAGCCTCATGCACAGCAAAGGCGAGGGCGCCGATGGTTCCTTTAATTTTGGCAACTACGAAAACGCCGAGGTCGATCAGCTAATTGATCAAATCAAAGTCGAAACGGACGAAGCCAAACGTACCGCTGCGATTCATCAAGTCCTCAAAATCCATGCCGAAGAGGTCGGTCACATCCCGCTCCATGACCAAGTTATCCCTTGGGCCATGGCAAAAAACGTTAACGTAGTGCATCGCGCAGACAACCGTCTGACTCCGCACTGGGTAACTATTGATTAATTCTTAAATAGGATCGTAGTTGTGGGCTATCAACCCACACTACGGCTTACCCTGTATGTTGGTATTTATTATCCGACGCCTGTTTCAAGCTGTACTGGTCATGCTCACCGTTAGCTTGCTGGCGTTTATTTTATTTCGATATATTGGCGATCCGGTCACGGCCATGCTCGGACAGGATGCGACCGAAGCTGATCGCATTGCGCTGCGAGCCAGCTTAGGGCTGGATCAATCTGCTTTGGTGCAGTTTTGGCACTTTGTGCAAAACGCCATCCAAGGTGAGTTTGGCTTATCCCTACGCCAAGGACAAAGCGTCGCCGAGTTACTTAAAGACCGCTTACCAGCCACGGTTGAGTTATCTGTGGTTGCGGCTCTCTTAGCGCTGATTATCGGCTTACCTTTAGGTGTGTACACCGCTCTTAATCGCCATAGTTTTTTATCTCAGGCCATTCTCGCTTTTTCCCTGTTGGGTATTTCTCTTCCCACCTTTTTAATCGGGATTTTATTGATTTTAGTGATGTCCGTGCAGCTGGGTTGGTTGCCTAGCTATGGGCGTGGCGAAGTCACTTATTTTGGCTGGTGGAGCACAGGGCTACTCTCTATTGATGGTTGGAAACACCTGATTCTGCCTGCTATTACCTTATCTTTATTTCAGCTTACTCTGATTTTACGATTAGTACGCTCAGAAATGCTCGAGGTGCTTCGTAGTGACTATATTAAATTTGCCCGAGCCCGTGGCTTAAGCCAACGTGCCATTCATTTTGGACACGCGTTAAAAAATACCATGGTACCTGTGATCACCATCACTGGCCTACAACTTGGCGGGATTATTGCTTTTGCAATTGTCACCGAAACGGTCTTCCAATGGCCGGGAATGGGGCTGCTCTTTATTCAAGCAGTGCAGTTTGCAGACGTACCCGTGATGGCCGCCTATCTCTGTTTAATTGCATTGGTTTTTGTGTGTATTAACCTGATTGTTGATTTATTGTATTTTGCCGTAGACCCACGTCTGCGCGTCAGTCTACATCGCGGAGGTACGCACTGATGAATGCTTTTCAACGCTTTTGGGATAGCGATATCGCTTGGTCATGGCGCCATTCTCCGGTGGCAATATTTGGCACCGTAATGACTATTGTGCTTTTTATCGGTGCCTTGGGTGCCCCTTGGCTCGCACCACACAATCCTTTTGATTTAGCCTCTGTCGACCTCATGGATGCCCTTTTGCCCCCTGCGTGGCAAAGCGAAGGCCAGCTCAACTACCTACTTGGTACCGATAGTCAAGGCAGAGACCTTTTTTCTGCACTACTCTATGGCACGCGTATTTCCTTATTGATTGGCTTTGCCTCGGTCATACTAGCCATGGTGGTGGGCATTGGGTTAGGTCTGATCGCGGGATACAGCGGCGGACGTATCGACGCATTTATTATGCGTGTTGCAGATGTACAGCTCTCTTTTCCGGCCATTTTAATCGCACTGCTTATTGATGGCGTCGCCCGCGCGGCTGTTCCCCAGCACCTGCTTGATGTGATTGCTTTTCCCGTCTTAGTCGGTGCCATCGCTTTAGCCGGCTGGCCCCAGTATGCGCGTACCGTTCGTGGCTCCACGCTCGTGGAAAAAAATAAAGAATACGTACAAGCCGCCAAAGTCATTGGGGTGTCAGGTCCACGTATTATGTTTCATCATGTACTACCCAACGTACTGGGACCAGTATTGGTTTTAGCCACCGTGCATTTAGCCACAGCTATTATCACCGAAGCAACCCTTTCCTTTTTAGGGGTTGGCGTTCCCCCCACGTCTCCTTCTCTCGGTACGTTAATTCGGGTTGGTAATGATTTTCTTTTTTCAGGCGAATGGTGGATTACGATTTTCCCTGGACTCATGCTGGTGCTACTGGTTCTTTCTGTCAACTTATTAGGTGATTGGTTGCGCGATGCGCTCAATCCAAAGCTAAACTAATATGAGCGTATTACTTGAAGTCAAAAACCTAAAAGTCGAGTTCCCCACACGTCACGGTACACTTACCGCTTTACATGACGTCTCGTTTCGTATCCAAAGCGGCGAAATCCTTGGTGTGGTGGGCGAATCCGGCGCTGGCAAATCCTTAACTGGAGCTGCCATTATTGGTTTGCTTGATCCCCCTGGGCGTCTTGCCGGTGGCGAAATACATTTCAATGGTCGACGCATCGACCACCTTTCCGAAGAGCGCTTACGCCGTATCCGTGGTCGCGAGATCGGCGCTATTTTCCAAGACCCGCTCACCTCGCTCAACCCCCTCTATACCGTTGGGCAGCAGCTCATTGAAACCATTCAAACGCATCTAGACCTTAATCATAAGCAAGCACGGGAACGCGCTATTGAACTACTGGAATCCACGGGCATTCCAGCCGCTCGCGAACGCATTGACCATTATCCTCATCAGTTTTCTGGTGGCATGCGACAACGCGTGGTGATTGCTTTAGCTCTAGCAGCGGAACCAAAGCTGATTGTGGCCGATGAGCCCACCACCGCCCTCGATGTCTCCATCCAAGCTCAGATTATTGACCTGCTTAAACATCTCTGTAACGTCCACGGAACATCTGTCATGCTGATTACCCATGACATGGGCGTCATAGCGGAAACGGCCGATCGCGTTGCGGTGATGTATGCTGGCCGGATCATTGAGATAGGCCCTGTACAAGAGGTAATTCAACGCCCACTGCATCCTTATACCACGGGGCTGATGCGCTCTATCCCAGGCCTAGAGCCCGACGTCAAGCGTTTGGAGCAAATTCCAGGTGCTATGCCACGATTAAATGCCATCCCTGCTGGCTGTGCTTTCAACCCTCGTTGTAAGCACGTCATGGAACGTTGTCACCATGAACGTCCTGAGCTCATCGCTACTAACGACCGGCACGTCGCCTGTTGGCTGCACACAGGAGAATCACAATGACCACACCTTTAGTTGAAGTCAAAGATGCCGCCCGCTACTTTGATGTATCACCATCTTGGCTAGAGCGTACACTCTATCGTAAACCCAAAGTTTTCTTACGAGCCGTCGATGGCGTCAACTTTAGCTTAAACCGTGGCGAGACCTTAGCGTTAGTTGGGGAATCAGGGTGTGGTAAATCCACAGTAGCACGGCTATTAACCGGTTTATATGGTCTGAGCCGCGGTGCAATTTATTTTGATGGCATGGATATTTCTTCCATGAATCACAGTCAAAAACAAGCCATGCGCCGGCGCTTACAAATGATTTTTCAAGATCCTTATGCCAGTCTCAATCCCCGCTGGCGGGTAGGAAGAATTATTGCCGAGCCGCTTAACACGCACACTAAACTCAATGCCGCAGAACAAGCCGATCGAGTTAGCGAGCTGCTTCAACAAGTCGGGCTGAACCCAACGGATCAAAGCCGCTACCCCCACCAGTTCTCTGGTGGACAGCGCCAACGCATTTCTATTGCGCGGGCTTTAGCATTAAACCCTGAATTTATCGTATGCGATGAGCCCACCTCCGCTTTGGATGTATCGGTACAAGCCCAGGTTCTTAATCTAATGAAAGACCTTCAAGCGCAGCTCGGTCTCAGCTACTTATTTATTTCCCATAACCTAGCTGTTGTGCACCATGTCGCCGATCGCGTTGGCGTGATGTATCTTGGCCGCATTGTAGAGATTGCCAAGAGAGACCGTCTTTTTGCTACACCACGCCACCCTTATACACAAATGCTGCTCGGAGCAATTCCAGATATGAGTGGCACCGGTAAAGCCCGCACCCCTGTCGCTGGCGAGGTCCCCAATCCTCTTAACCCTCCCTCAGGCTGTACTTTCCATCCGCGCTGCCCGCTTGCTACAGACCGTTGTCGACAACAAAGACCCGAACTCCTTGAGCAAGATGGCACACTCGTTGCTTGTCATGCCGTCGAAGAGGGGCGTACTTAACCAAAAAAGGTCCGTGGATAACGGACCTTTTCTTTAGCCTAACCGTATTAGATTAAGCAAACTGATTTAAATGGCAAGACAATACATCTGCAATGGCCCGATCATCCAAACCACGCGCACGCAAATCGGCTGCTAACGCCTCTATATTTACATTCACTAGCTGACGTTCTGCGCCATTGGGGCGCTCTTGACGCTGAATGCGGAAATTAAAGGGGCGCTCTGGTGTCTCATATACCTGATAACGCATTACCTCATCAACATTGTTTTGCCCATCAAAGGTCAATACCACCGGCTCAATCTCAAACAACTGCGGTGTATCAATGTATTCAGTGGCACAGATAATCACCTGATCCCCACGCTGACAAGTACGTGCAGCAGCACCATTTAAAATACAACAACGTGAGCCAGGCTCCCCATAAATCACATACGTAGAAATACGGGCACCGCTGTTCTTATTCCAAATTTCCACGAACTCCATCGGTACAATACCTGCCTGCTCGCAGATCTCAGGGTCTAAAGTAATGGAGCCGTGGTAGTTCAAGTCTGCTCCGGTAATCGTAATACCGTGCAACTTGGCTCGAACGATTTTCTTCATGTAAATATCACTCTATATATCGATATTGCTGGCTTGCAAAGCATGTTTTTCGATAAAGGCACGACGGGGTTCTACCTCATCGCCCATCAACGTAGTAAACACCTGATCGGCGGCTATGGCGTCTTCGATTTGCACGCGTAATAAGCGACGTGCTGAGGGATCCATAGTGGTTTCCCACAATTGGTCAGGGTTCATTTCCCCTAAACCTTTATAGCGCTGTTTGCTGACCCCACGTTCGGCTTCTGCACGTAGCCACTGCACAGCGTCACGGAAATCCTCAATCGCTTGCTCTTTACGACGCTCGCCCTCGCCACGTAAGATCTTCGCTCCTTTACCAATCAACCCCAAAAAGGTCTCTCCAGCACGTTTTAAGGCTAAGTAATCTGCACTTAAAATAAACGGCTTATCAAAAACACTGACACGTGTATTGCCATGATGCAAACGGCGCACCACCACCTGCCAGTTTTCTGTTTCCTCGTTAAATTCGGCTGCCACACCCACTAAATGAGGATTCGCAGGGTCTTGTAATACCTCTAGCAGAGACTGTGCCGATGCCTGCGCGCTATCCTCGGAACTCAAGTCAATCTGAACCCCCTCAGCGACGGCTGACAGCGCCTCGCTATCAAACAAACGCCCCTGACGTGAAATCACCTGATCGGCCAAAATATATTGACGTACGAGTTCCTCTAAGGTTTCTCCTGTGATGAGCTCCGCCCCCGCTTTAGGTAATAAAGCAGCATCTTTAAGTGCTAACGACAACATAAATTGTGCTTCTTCGGCATCATCTTTCAGATAACGCTCCTCGCGCCCTACTTTGACCTTATAGAGGGGGGGCTGTGCAATGTAGACGTAACCCCGTTCTATGAGTTCTGGCATTTGGCGATAAAATAGCGTTAGCAACAACGTGCGAATATGCGCGCCATCCACGTCCGCGTCCGTCATGATAATAATGCGGTGATAGCGCAATTTATCAATATCAAAGTCGGGCCCAATACTTGTGCCTAAAGCCGTAATCAATGTGGTAATTTGCTCACTTGCAATCAGCCGATCAAAACGGGCTTTTTCTACGTTGAGAACCTTTCCGCGTAAAGGCAAAATAGCTTGAAACTTACGGTCACGCCCCTGTTTAGCCGAGCCCCCCGCCGAATCCCCCTCCACGATATACAGTTCAGATTTGGCCGGATCTTTTTCCTGACAGTCAGCCAGCTTACCGGGCAAGCCTGCACCTTCTAGTACACTTTTTCGTCGAGTGACCTCACGCGCTTTACGTGCCGCTTCACGCGC
>JAAYRP010000101.1 GCA_012518715.1 Alcaligenaceae bacterium
CCTGTGATTGCAATATGCGCACCATCCAATAATTTGCCCAAGCGAGAAAATTCGGTCAAGATCGTATAAAGATCCAACAAGGCTTGGCTAGGGTGTTCCCCAGCCCCATCTCCCCCGTTCACTACTGGGATATTTGTAGCAGCAGCAAACTCAGCAACCGACCCCTGCTCTGGATGGCGTATCACCATAGCATCTACATAGCCGCTCATAACACGACTGGTATCGTAAATCGACTCACCTTTAGCCATGGAGGAAAAAGTAAAGCCGGTCGTATCACACACCGAGCCACCCAAGCGGCAAAAAGCCGCTCCAAAGCTTACCCGCGTACGCGTACTGGCCTCAAAAAATAAATTACCTAAAACCGCTCCCTCTAGTACCCGCGAGACTTTTTGCCGACGCGCAATCGGTTGCATCATATCGGCGATACGTACTAATTCCTCGACGGAGTCGCGAGTAAACTGTTCTACTGAAAGCAGTTGATGTTTGCCATTGATCGCAATACGATCACGCAAAGGACCCGTTTGCGAATTTTGGGCATATTTTGCGAGCAACGATTCGTTTTCGACGATTTCGGTCACAAAACGCTGGACAACCTCGGGCATACCACGAAACTCTTGCGAGCCCTCGGGCAATAGCCACGTATCCAAGGCACGACGTTTAACCCCAATGCGAGCAGCAAAAACATCGCGGGTCAAATTTAAGCGACGCATAGCGTCGCGCAAAAAAACCTGTTGGGAGACAGACATAGGGATTTCCATTCAAACTATACGCAATGCGTATATTTTAACCCCAGCCGCAGCCCAACAGGTATTTTTTTATGCTTTACGCATAAAAACAACAATATTACATAGGCTCTGCGTTTTGCCCAGCAATAATTTGGGCAGCCGTTACTGCATTTTCTTTGCTACCAACCATGAAGATTAAACGTCCTTCAGTAATAGGCTCAGAATAACCCGGGATCGCTAGTAAGGTCCCATCTACCACCAAAGCCAACCGTTTGCCTGGGTTCTGCTGGGTAATAGTCGTTAAACGCTGGGTCGCGGTCTCGTTAAGCGTTAAAGCCAACAAACCCTCGCCTGTTTCTGCCGTACCGGCTTCAACACTGCTCAAATCATTGCGAGTAAGAAATGGATCGGGCTCCATATAAAGTGTATTGCTTTCATCAAGCTGGATTTCTGCCCAATCCGCTTGAGGCTTGGTATCTGCCAAAAAAATCATCAAAGGTGCCATTGTTTGGGCTTCGGGAGCCTGCACCGAAGCATCTACCCCTGCGGCAGGAGCCGTTTGCGTGGTCGCTGGTGCTGTAGACGCTGTAGAGCTTCCGGGCTGATGTGGAGTCTGACAAGCTGCCAGCGCCATGAGCGCTACCGGAACCAATAAGCGACTTAATGTTTTTAATTTAGGCATAAACACCATCCTCATTTATAGAAATCATAATAAAAAAGTTTAACAGCAACCAACAAGAAGCTCCACGGCCTTTGCTGCTTACATTGTTAAGCTATATTAAATCATTCTTGTATAGAGATAAAAATTGTATCCAATATTTGATGTGTATCCGCATGAAGTAAATCAATTTGCAGCCGACCAAATTGATTAGGCTCCCAATAAAAAATAGCATCATGACTCACCAAGCGTTGATTGATCCGCCAAACAATAGGTAAAGCCTCCACCCCTTTTACTGCGAATCGAATCCGCTGCTGTGTCACAGGAATATCTGGGTCCCACGCGTAATGTGCGCCTGCTGTAGGGGCGCTAATACGAGGTGGTGTCGCTATCATTACACTCTCAATCACCGCCTGCTCGGTGCCCTGCAAAAAACACTCCTGCCGTGATGGCTCATCATGATGACGATATTGTATGGTTTGGCATACAACGCCAGCAGGCATTACGTGCGCCTCAC
>JAAYRP010000102.1 GCA_012518715.1 Alcaligenaceae bacterium
TCTCACGTGGAGTTCTTTAGCGGGAACTATCAGGAATACGAGGAAGATAAGCGTCGTCGACTTGGCGAGGACGCCGCCCAGCCTAAGCGGATTCGTTATAAACCACTTAAATAATATGAGTAGACAGCCACTTTATGTGGCTGTTACATTTTTTGCGGCCATTAACAGAAATATGCAATTACTGGCTTGAGTCTATAGTAGGCCAGAGGTATGGTAAAGGTAATGGAATTGAATCATGCTAAGGAGTGCATTATGAAACGATCGACCACATTAAAAGCTTTGTCTGCTACTGCTTTGTGCTTTGTGATGGCGGGTTGCTCAACATGGGACAGTATGAGCTCGCGTCAAAAAGGAGCAACGGCAGGAGCCGGCGTAGGTGGGGTCGCTGGTGCGGCTATTAGCGGAGGAAGCGTATTGGGTACTGTTGGTGGTGCGGCGATTGGTGGCATTGTAGGTGACCAAATCGGCAAGCGTCAATAGGCTTTAAGGTATCAAGATAAAAACCCCATCTGGTAATTATGAACTGACCCCAAGAAGTTGGACATTCCTCTAACTTTTTGGGGTCTTTTTTATATGATTTATTTTTGCAAGTGGGATGGTAGCTCGATTTTAACTTCGAGCACTTCGAGAGCATCTTGTCGATCAACATTGACTTGAATGTCATTTGGCTCGATTTTGACGTAGCGTGATATGACCTCAATGAGCTCTTTTTGGAGGCGAGGCAAATAGTCGGGGCTGACCCCACCTTGGCCGCGTTCATTAATAAGAATCAGTTGTAGGCGGTCCTTGGCGACGCTAGCAGTGTTTTTTTTCTTGCCCGTAAAAAAGGAGAGCAGAGACATAATTATTTACCCCCGAAGAGGCGCTTAAGAAAGCTGGGTTTTTCGTATTCTACAAAGCGTAGGGGGCGAGTTTCGCCTAAATAGCGAGCAACCACATCTTCGTAGGCCTGAGCAGCAGGACTGTTTTCAAGATGGATCACTGGCGTGCCTTGGTTGGAGGCATGAAGGACGTCTTCGGATTCAGGGACGACACCAATCAGCTCGATGCGAAGAATATCTTCAATGTCTTGTAACGATAGCATTTCACCAGCTAAGACGCGTTTGGCGCTGTAACGGCTGATTAGCAAGTATTCTTTAATGGGGGTATCGCCATTTTCGGCACGTTGAGATTTTGCTGACAGAATACCAAGGATACGATCTGAGTCGCGGACAGAGGAGACCTCGGGGTTGGTGACCACCAGCGCATCGTCCGCAAAATAGGAAGCCATTAAGGCACCGGTTTCTATGCCGGCGGGTGAGTCACAAACGATATACTCAAAGCCCATTTCTTTTAGGTCGTTAAGGACTTTGGCTACCCCTTCTTTGGTTAGGGCGTCTTTATCACGTGTTTGTGATGCCGGTAGAATAAAAAGGTTATCAAGATTTTTATCGCGAATTAAAGCCTGATTTAAGCTGGCTTCCTCTTGGATGACATTAACAAAATCGTAGACGACACGCCGTTCGCAACCCATGATTAAATCTAAGTTACGTAAGCCGACATCAAAGTCGATGACTACGGTTTTGTGGCCGCGCATCGCTAGGCCGGAAGCAAAGCTAGCACTGGTTGTGGTTTTGCCCACACCACCTTTGCCAGAGGTCACCACAATTATTCGCGCCATGATGTTATGTATCCTTTATCGTTTCGGTTCATGTGTGTTTATTATTATAAAAAATAAAAGCAAAAAGCACTATGAAAGTGATTAGACCAAAGTGTAAAAGCTATACCCTCGCATGATCTGTGCTGGAGTGCAAGACGTATTAACATCTATTAACCTAATGCCTCAAATTTTAAGGAGTCCCCCTCTAGCTGAATGAGCACAGGCTTTTTGTGGTGGGGGTTAGTATGCAAGTCTTCAATAACACTATAGACTCCTGCAATAGCGATGAGCTCGGGCTCAAACTCAGTTGTGCTAATCCACGCATTCGTATCACCATTTGCGCCGGCTATGGCTTTGCCGCGTAGTGGCCCATAGACGCTAATGTTACCGGTGGCAATAATTTCTGCGCCGTGTCCAACCATACCAATCACAATCAGGTCGCCTTCGGGAGCCACAAAGCGCTGTCCTGAGCGTAGGTTTTGATGCAAAATGAGTGGGGCTGGGGTAACGGGGGAGGGTGGCGTTTGCTCCGGCTCGGGGATTTCGATCGCGGCTTTGGCCAAAGAAAGCTCCACCGTAGTTAAACCATGTTGAGCAGCGGCTTGTTCTTGCTCAGTAGAGCCTGTGACCCCAATTGGATGTAGCTGATAATGTCGCAGGGCTTGTAATAGAGGCTCCCATTCAATGGGGTCATTGATTGCTGAGCAATCAATGACTACCGGCTCACCCTGGAAAAAAGCGCCGGCGCCTTCCATGCGTTGTTGTAACGCTTCGAGTAATTCGCTGGTGTTAGCGCTATGTAGTACAAGTCGTACGGTGTAGATGGTTGCGCTTTTAATATCTAGAGCCTGGGGGCCTTTACGAGTTGTTGGTGCGTTCACGTCATACCCAATTATGATTAAGGGGGCATGGCCCCCTTGTGTGGTTAACTCCAGTTATCTTTTAATGTGGCAGTACGATTAAGCACCGGCTTTTCCGGTGTGGAGAGCTCCCGGTCTGCCACAAAGTAGCCAAGCCGCTCAAACTGCCAATGAGCGTCTGGGGTGGCTACTAAGCCAGGCTCTACCCACCCTTGTACCACTTGCATGGAGTTAGGGTTGATGAGCTGTAGGAAGTCCTTATCGCCAACGTCGGGATGAGGGTCAGTAAAGAGACGATCATAGAGGCGGATTTCCGCCGCAATAGCGTGTTTGACACTGACCCAAGTGATATTGCCTCGGACCTTAACGGAGTCGGCGCCAGGAGTGCCGCTTTTGGTGTCGGGAAGGTATTCGGCATAGACGGTTGTTACTTGACCGTTTTCGTCTTTTTCAAAGCCCGTGCATTGGATAATGTAACCGTATTTAAGTCGTACTGTATTACCAGGGAATAAGCGGAAATAACGTTTAACGGGTTCCTCGCGGAAGTCATCGCGCTCAATCCAGAGCTCGCGTGTGAGCGGGAACTCGCGCTTGCCAGCATCGGGATTATGTGGATGCACGGGGGCGTAACATATTTCCTCTTTGTCTTCGGGGAAATTGGTTAGTACGAGTTTAATTGGGTCTAGCACAGCAACGCTACGTGGTGCTTTGGGATCCAGGTCATCACGCAAGGCCTGTTCAAGAACACTGTAATCTATGCGTGAATCGGCCTTGGAGACCCCAATGCGATCACAGAATAAGCGAATGGCTTCTGGAGTATAGCCACGGCGACGCAGCCCCGCCAGGGTTGGTAAGCGCGGGTCATCCCAACCGTCTACGTGTTTTTCTTCTACAAGCTGGCGTAGTTTGCGTTTGCTAGTGACCACATAGCTTAGGTATAGGCGTGCGAATTCGTACTGCTGGGGTAATGGGTCCGTAAAAAAACCCAGATCGCGTAAACGCTCTAAGATCCAATTGTAAAAAGGGCGTTGGTCTTCGAATTCCAGCGTGCAAATGCTGTGCGTGATCATTTCGAGCGCGTCTTCTACCGGGTGAGCCCAGCTATACATGGGGTAAATACACCATTGATCACCGGTACGATGATGTTCAACATGTCGAATACGGTACATCACCGGGTCACGCATATTGATATTGGGCGATGCCATATCGATTTTAGCGCGCAAGCAGAGACTGCCATCTGGATGTTTGCCATCGCGCATTTCGCGCAGCAACTGTAACGATTCCTCTGCTGGTCGATCACGCCAAGGTGAATTCGTACCTTTTTCTGTGAGTGTTCCACGCGTTTGACGAATTTGCTCAGGGGTTTGCTCGTCGACATAGGCATAGCCGGCTTGTACAAGGGCTTCAGCAAACTCGTACATATAGCCAAAGTAGTCGCTGGCAAAGTATAAATTATCTTCGTTTTGATATTTCCAGTCGTAGCCGAGCCATTGCACCATATCAATAATGGCGTCAACATACTCTTGCTCTTCTTTTTCTGGGTTCGTATCATCAAAGCGTAAGTGGCATGCGCCACCGTAGTCTTCGGCGAGTCCGAAGTTTAAACAAATACTTTTGGCGTGACCAATATGTAAATAACCATTCGGCTCAGGAGGAAAACGAGTGCGTATACGTGCTGTATCTACCTGACCGGTAGATTGTATGGCTGCTGGGCCGGGACGACCTGCCCACAATTTCGTCGCATGACGCTGGTTTTTTAGATCTTGGTCAATAATATTCCGTAAAAAATTCGATACGGGAGGAGTGGTAGATGCAGTGCTCATACGCAAAAAAACGAATAAATAATTGGATAATGGTCTATTTTGCCACGTATTGTGGTTAGACTTAATGTTTATAGCAAGAAAAACAAAATAACGTAGATTTAGCGCCTATTATGACCTATTCCGCACTTTGGTTTTCCCAGTTGCAGTTTTTTGGCAGCTTAAGCTTTATGACCATATTCTTTGGTATGAGCTTAGGGCTGTCATGGCTGCTGTTTTATTTACGGCTTCGAGCTATAGGTGAACAACAGTTGTTGTGGCTACCTATGTATCGATTTTGGGTGCGGATTTTTGCTTTGGCATTTTTGCTGGGCTTTGCCTCTAGTATGCCAGTCTTCATTCAACTTGGCAGCTTGTGGCCAACACTGTTTGCAAAAATCCATGCCGTGAGTAGTCCATTATTAGCCGTCGCGCTGCTAGGTGCGCTGGTTTTAAAAGCCGGTTTACTTGGGCTGATGCTGTTTGCCCAGCGTCAGCTTGCTGATTGGCTTCATGCAGCGGTAGTGTTCTTGGTTGCTTTAGGCTATAGCGGTGTGGCGGCATGTTTGATTGCTTTGGTTTCCTGGATGCACACCCCCACAGGAGTAAAGTGGGTGGACGGCAATTACGAAGTTAGCCATTGGTTGCAAGTGATCGCTAATCCAAGCCTGTTATGGTATGGCTTGTTGTTTATTACGGCAAGTTTTGCCATGGTTGCGTGCCTGATGATGGCGGTATTAGCACTACGCTCTGTGCGTCGCCCACTTGGCGAAGGGGAGCGGCGTGTTTTTCAGCTAGCGGTCTATGTGGGTTCGGTGGCTTGGGTGGGGTTGTTGGTGGCTTTTATTGGTAATGGCCATATGGTTGCAGAGCATCAGCCTATTAAAGCAGCGGCTGCGATGGCTTACTGGCAGTCAGACTCGGTGCCGAGCTGGTTACTTATTGCTTGGCCTTCGCCGGCAGACTTAAGTAATCATTGGAGCATAGGCTTGAACCAGCGTGGTCAAATGTGGTTAGGTCAGGATGCGGATGGCATGTTATTAGGTTTGGATCAGGTCGCGGGTATGAGTCCTCCCGTTTTATGGGTTTTTATAGCGGTGCGTGTGGCGATGCTTGCCGGTCTGGGGATGCTAGCCTTATTGATTGTGGGGTGGCGTTTGGGTTTAACCCGTCATTACGATCCGAGTGCATTAACACCGCGTATTAAAGCGTTAATGATTTATGGGGGATGGTTAGGTCCCATTCTGTGGGTGGCGGGGTTAATGTATCAGTTATTCGGTAACTTACCTTTTGTGGTTGGACAAACCATCACGCTAAATGAAATTTATGCTCAACATCAGCTCTTACCTACGGTAGTGAGTTTTATTGCTTATGGGTTGGTATATGGCTTGTTGACTATTGGTTTTATTGCTCTGGTGCGCTCGGTAGCTCGTTATGGGGTGGTGGCTGTGGCAAGACATAGGGGGCGGGCATGATCACAGATTTAGCGTTAGCGCTAGGGGTCTCAGCGACAGACCCGGCCTTTTGGTTGCCTTTGGTGTTTTTAGGATTGTTGTTTATTACGATTATTGCGGGCACCTTATTAGATGGTTTTGATATCGGAGTAGGCTGTTTGTCATTGGTTGCCCCAGAGAGCCTACGTCCACGGATGATGGCTCTATTGAGCCCTTGGCGTGATGCCAATGAGTTTTGGTTGTTTTTGGGCTTAGGGGTTTTTGCGTTAGTGTTTCCGCATGCGTGGGGCAGTGTGATGGGACAGTTGCATTTGCCCTTGATGTTATTAGCGTTGGGAGTGATGGCCCGTTCACTTTGTTTTGAGTTGCGTCTACGTGCGCCGGCCGAGCAGCAGCCGTGGTGGCAGTTGGGCTTTGCGGTGGGCTCGCTGATCACAGCGTTCTCTCATGGCTTGTTGCTAGCCAAAGTCGTCATTAACTATCAAAGCGGCACAGGCTACAACTGGTTTATTTGGTTTATGGGCTTTTGTGCGGTGGCGGCGTATGTGTTGTTGGGAGCGGCTTGGTTAGTCATGCGCGAAACGGGGGAGCTGCGTATCAGAGCTGTGTTGTGGGGACGACGAGCAGTACGGTGGTTTGCGGCGGGGGCAATAGCGGTCTCGGTAGTACTGGCCTTGGCCAATCCGGGTGTGTTATTGAAATGGAGTGAGGGTGCACCGCGCCTAGCGGTTTTAGCACTGTGGGTGTCCATCTTATTGGGTTTTGTTATCATTGAAATGAATTTACAGCGTTTAATCAATGAGAGTGTGCGCAGTACTGTGCTCCCTTTTTTATTGACGCTCATTATTTTTTTAGCCGTTTTAATAGGCCTGGCGTTTAGTTTATTTCCTTTCTTGGTACTGGATCAGATCACGATCTGGGATGCAGCGGCGGATCAGACAACCTTGGTATTACTTTGGAACATTAGCCTGATTGCCTTGCCCTTTTTGGTGTTATTCACGATTTGGGTGTATTGGCGAATGTTTGGCGTGTCTCGACCACCTACTCCGCCTGATTTTAAAGTGTAATGTATGCCATATAAAAAATACCTTCGTTTGACACGACAGCGGGTGCGTAAATGGCATTGGTTGTCAGATACGCCGGCGATGCTTTGCTGGGCGGTCATAATGGGGGTATTAGGAGCTTGGGTTGTCCAGCTGTTTTACGAGGGCATTCATTTAATCCAGCGGGTAGTGACAGGACAATCTGGAGGGATTACCCAAGTCACGCGAGCCTTAAGCTGGGATATGCGGCTATTATTTCCCACACTCGGGGGATTAGCGGCTGGGGTATTACTTTGGTTGGCGGGGCGTAAAAAAGCCAGTACGGCTTCCGATTACATGGAGGCCGTAGTCATTGGCGATGGTCGTATGTCATTACGCCAAGGTCTATTACGGTCCTTATCGTCCTTGTGTACCGTCGCCTCAGGGGGGGCCATTGGGCGAGAGGGGGCGATGATTCATTTATCTTCATTAGCCGCCTCGTTATTTGGGCGTTTTATTTTTATCAAACCAGAACGTTTGCGTTTACTGGTGGCCTGTGGTGCTGCAGCAGGGGTGGCGGCGGCGTATGGGGCCCCTTTAGCCGGGGCGATTTTTGTGGCGGAAATTGTTCTGGGGTCCATGAGTATTCATACGTTGGGTCCTTTGTTGATTGCCTCAGCCACGGCGAATATTACCATGCGGCTTTCTGGGCATTACCAAGCCCCGTATCAGATGCTAGATTTATCCGGTTCGATAGGTTGGGAGATCATACTTTTTGTGGTGTTAGGGATCATGATTGGGGTGGTAGCCCCCGGGTTCTTAAAACTTTTAAACCTAATGAAACGGGTGTTTGTACGCAGTGGTTTGCCTTTAGTCGCTAGATTAACGGTAGGCGGGTTTATGTTGGGACTCTTGTTGATCATGATCCCAGACGTGGCCGGTAATGGCTACAGCGTTGTTCGTTCTTTTCTATTTGACTCTTGGTCATGGTATGCCATTGTGTTGATGTTGTTTGCCAAGGTGTTTGCAACAACGATTACAGTTGGCTCTGGAGCGGTAGGTGGGGTATTTACGCCCGCTCTGTTTGTAGGCGCTGCTGTGGGCACCTTGTTTGGGCAATTGGTGCATGGCATTTTTCCCGCTTTGACCATTGATATAGCGATTTATACCCTAGTGGGCATGGGCGCATTTTTGGGGGCGGCTACCAGTGCACCGCTGATGGCCATTTTGATGCTATTTGAAATGACGCTGAGTTATCAATTGGTTTTGCCATTGATTATTGCGGCGGTAACGGCTTATTTTATGTCGCGTACGCTTGCCGAGGTAGCCATGTACGATGTCACGCTTAATCGTGAGCGTGATCAGCTGTTGCGCTTTACGTTGCGTAATACTAAGTTAAGTGAGCTTGTGCGTCCGGCAGATACGGTTGTAGCTACCACTGCAACAGTAGCTGATGCGTTGCAGATGTTCTTTGATTACCCGGTTCGCTTTATCTATGTTGTTGATGAAAAAAACTATTATTTAGGAGTGATTGCTCAACCAGAGCTGATGCGTTTGGTATTAAACCACAATGATGTCAAAGAGCAGCCTATTGGTGAGCTCCTGCAATTAGATTATGTTAAAACATTAACTCCAGATATGCGTTTGGATCAGGCGCAAGCACAGTTTGTGGATTTTGTAGGTGAGCGCTTGCCGGTGGTGCGTAGCGTGGCCGAACCGCGTTTAATCGGTGTGGTGTATAAATCGGCTTTGCTCGAGAAATATTCCGCCTTAAAGCGTTCTCTTGATGCAACCAGCGAGGCTTTAATTAGCTTGAATCGATAAATGCGACAAATACAATGGCGATGGGTGGCTTATTTCGTGCTAGTCGGTATGAGCACGGGGATTAGCGCTCAGCCTCGTCCCGCACAGCCGCTACGTTTGTCTATTGCCCCACAGGTTTCAGAGCAAGCTGCCCAACAGTGGCATGTGGGTCAGGGTACGTGGCGCTATCAGTCCACGAGCGCGGTGCGTTTTGTTCTTGGTAACTATAGTCCTAAGTTAATTTCAGGTTTGGCCTCTGTGCCTTTAGGTGGGGTAAGTATTGCGGATCAGACTTCTGGGTGGTTGGGGCAACATGTACAGTGGCGTTACGGTGCTGCGTTTGGAGCCGTGGATAAAAAACCAACCGTGACGTCTTTTCAGTATGGCAGTGGTGCTGGTCGTGCGTGGGTAGATGTCAAGATCTCTCCTTCTTTATCTCTGGATGGTTTATATCAGCGTGCTGAGGGGTATGAGCAACTGGGCCTAGGGGGGCGTTATGATTTTGGTCTTATGGGTACCGGCGCGCTGAATGTGGTGCAAAGCCATCACCAAGAGGGTAAGGGTTGGCGTTACCAGGGGCGATACCAGCTGCAAGTCGCCGATACTCTCGCGGTGGGACTGCAATCGGAAAGTTACAAGGGGCTATTTAGTGATCTGTTGCAACATCAGAACCACGGTTATACGGTTTCGCAAGACAAGCATGCGGTTGATTTGCAGTGGGATGCTGGGCGCTGGGGAAAACTAGGCGCCAGCTACGCCAGCACGGCGCCGCGATTAGGACATAGTCAACATACCTTTGGTCTAAGTCAGCAGTTTTGGTATAGCCCAAATCTACGTATCGATGTGGATGCACAGCGCCAAACCCATAGTGGCGACTATAATATGGGATTACGATTTTCCCTACCCCTTTTTTAATTATGTCTGATCCTGCTTTACGCACTTTGCAACAGGTCTTTGGCTACGAGGCTTTTCGTGGTGAGCAGCACACCATTATTCAGCATGTGATTGCGGGTGGCGATGCGCTGGTGCTCATGCCTACAGGTGGGGGCAAATCCCTGTGTTATCAGATTCCGGCTTTGGTACGCGCTGGCACTGGGGTGGTGGTTTCACCACTCATTGCGCTGATGCAGGATCAGGTTGATGCCTTGACCGAGCTCGGTGTGCGCGCTGCGTATTTAAACTCCTCCCAAGACTGGCAAACCGCGCGCCAAGTAGAAAAGCAATTTTTAGCGGGTGAGCTTGACCTGCTTTATGTGGCGCCAGAACGGTTGTTAACGGATCGCTGTTTAGATATGTTGGCGCGCGGGCACATTGCATTATTTGCGATCGATGAAGCGCATTGCGTATCGCAATGGGGGCATGATTTCAGGCCGGAATACCTAGGCTTATCGTTTTTAGCTCAACGTTGGCCCGATGTGCCTCGCATCGCTTTGACGGCGACAGCGACGGCGGAAACGCGTACAGAGATTGCGCAGCGGCTGCATTTAGAGCAGGCCCCGCATTTTGTGGCGAGTTTTGATCGTCCAAATATCAGTTATCACATTGTTGAAAAAACCGAGGTACGAAAGCAGTTATTGCAGTTTATCCAACAGTATCATCGGGGAGACTGCGGTATTGTGTATGCGTTGTCGCGTAATCGAGTCGAGGAGACTGCTGCCTTTTTACAAAGTCATGGGGTTTCGGCATTGGCCTATCACGCGGGGCTACCAGCGGAGCAGCGGGCAGCCCATCAAAGCCGTTTTTTACGTGAAGACGGGGTGGTAATGGTCGCGACCATTGCTTTTGGTATGGGGGTAAATAAGCCGGATGTGCGTTTTGTGGCACATATTGATTTACCTAAATCCATCGAGGGCTATTATCAGGAAACAGGGCGTGCCGGCAGGGATGGGGAGCCTGCTACCGCATGGTTGGCTTATGGCTTACAAGACGTGGTGCAGCTTCATCGTATGGTGGCAGAATCCAATGGCGATGTCCAACATCAGCGTAATCAAGCCCGTAAAATTGATGCCATGCTAGGGCTGTGTGAAACGGTTACTTGCCGTCGTCAATTACTCTTGGATTATTTTGGGCAGCCAATCGAGCCTTGTGGTAATTGCGATGTTTGTTTAGATCCTCCGCAAACGTGGGATGGTACGGTAGCGGCGCAAAAATTGCTATCGACTATTTATCGCTTATGGCGAGAATGTGGCCAAGCCTATGGGGCAGGGCATGTGATTGATATTTTACGTGGCCGAGAAACAGAGCGCGTTCAGCAGAATCGGCATCAGGCTTTATCAGTATTTGGCGTGGGGGCGGATCTGAGTGTCAAAGAGTGGCGCCGGATCTTGCGGCAACTGATTGCGTATAAGCTTATCGAGGTTCAGGCACATCAGTTTGGTACCTTAACCCTAACAGAGCATAGTCGCGCTGTGCTCAAGGGTGAGCGCGCTGTTATGTTGCGCAAAGATTCACATACTAAACCCGTGGGGGCATCGCGCCCGCAAGAGGAGCAGTTACCGCCTGTGGCTCAAGCCTGCTTTGAGCGATTGCGCCAGTGGCGCGCGCAGGTGGCAAAAGAGCACGAGGTGCCACCCTATATTATTTTTAATAATGCCACACTCAAAGAGGTGGCGCTATTACGCCCCGCTACGCTTAATGAGCTCGGGCGCATTTCAGGTATTGGCGCACGTAAGCTAGCGGCTTATGGGGAAGCCGTGTTGGCGTGTTTGGATGCTTATGAGCAAGCCCTAGTCGAATAAGTCAGGTGTGGATCGAGGTGGCGTCAGCCCAAGGTGCGTCCATGTGCTTGGCGTAGCGACCCGACCGCGAGGGGTGCGGTGTAAAAAACCATGTTGGATTAAATAGGGCTCAATCACGTCCTCGATGGTGTCGCGCTCTTCGCTAATGGCAGCGGCCAGACTGTCTACGCCTACAGGACCACCGTTAAATTTATGCACAATGGTTTCAAGTAGTTTGCGATCCATTAAGTCTAAGCCTAAAGGGTCGACCTCGAGCATAGAGAGTGCTTGAGCAGCACAATGGGCATCAATTACACCATTATGTTTTACATCAGCATAATCGCGAACCCGCCGTAATAGTCGGTTTGCTATGCGTGGGGTACCGCGGGAACGTTTGGCTATCTCCAGAGCGCCTTCGGGAACACATTCCACCTGTAAAAGCTGGGCGCTGCGCGTCACAATATGTTGTAGATCGGCAATCGAGTAGAACTCGAGTCTGGAGACAATACCAAAACGATCGCGTAATGGGTTGCTGAGCATGCCAGCACGGGTAGTAGCACCAACAAGCGTAAATGGCTGCAAGTCGATTTTGACACTACGGGCAGCCGGACCCTCGCCGATCAGAATATCAATTTGAAAATCTTCTAGGGCGGGGTAGAGGATTTCCTCGACCACAGGAGAGAGCCGATGGATTTCATCAATAAATAGCACGTCGTGTGGCTCTAAGCTGGTTAAGATAGCTGCTAAATCCCCCGGGCGCTCTAAGACAGGCCCCGAAGTTTGGCGCAGCTGCACCCCCATTTCCTGTGCCACAATATGAGCCAACGTGGTTTTGCCTAGCCCAGGTGGGCCAAAGAGCAGCACATGGTCTAGGGATTCGCCACGGCGTTTAGCAGCAGTGATAAAAATTTCTAGCTGCTCACGCACGCGGTGCTGACCCACATAGTCATTTAAGGCCTTGGGGCGCAGGGCGCGCTCGATGGATTCCTCGTTAGGAGAGAGAGGGGCGGCAGTCACCACCCGTTCTGGTACGGGAGTGGAGCTAAGCGAGTCGGGGTAAATAGCCATACATAACCTGCTGATTAAATATCCAGTCTATCTTACACCAGTTAGGGGGTTAGATTAAAGTCAAAACACAGATGCGGCATAATAGATAGCTTATCGGCCAATTTAAAGGAGTCATGGTGCATACCCCCAGCTATGAAGACATTTTACAGGCGGCATCACAATTAAAAGAAGTCGCGCATCGAACCCCCGTGTTGAGCTCGCGAACCTTAAATCAACAATTAGGTGCTGAGGTTTTTTTTAAATGTGAGAATTTTCAGCGGATCGGGGCATTTAAGTTCAGGGGCGGTTATAACGCTTTAGCTCAGCTTAACTCTGAACAGCGTCAGCGGGGGGTGGTTGCTTTTTCATCGGGAAACCATGCCCAAGCGGTGGCGTTAGCTGCCCAGTTGTTTCAGGTGCCGGCCACGATTATTATGCCAGCCACAGCGCCTGCTGCTAAAAAAGCAGCGACTTTAGCGTATGGAGCACGGGTTATTGAGTATGACCGTTTTACGCAGGATCGAGAGCAAATGGCGCAAGAATTTGTAGAAAAAGAAGGAATGACCTTAATTCCTCCTTTTTCACATCCGCATGTGATCGCAGGTCAGGGTACGGCAGTAAAAGAGCTGCTCGAAACAGTTCCCGATATGGATGTGTTGTTGGTGCCTTTAGGTGGAGGCGGGTTGTTATCGGGGTCTTTGTTGGCTGCACATGCTTTGAGCCCAGCTACAGCAGTGTATGGGGTGGAACCAGAAGGGGGTAATGATGCTCAGCAGTCCTTGGCGCAGGGGCAGATTGTACGGGTGGATTATCCGAATTCTATTGCAGATGGGGCGTTAACGCCCGCGTTGTCACCGCTTACCTTCTCGATCATTCAGCAATATGCGAAAGGGCTATTGACGGTGACGGATACTCAGCTCATCAAAACCCTGCAGTTTTTTGCGGAGCGTATGAAAATCGTAGTAGAGCCAACGGGTTGTTTAGGTGCAGCTGCCGCTTTGTTTGGCGCGCTGCCGCTGCAGGGTAAACGAGTGGGGGTTGTTGTTAGTGGTGGTAATGTTGATTTAACCCAGTATGCACAGTTGCTAACGACCAGATAGTAGCTGTAGGGCTTGGCGAATTCCTTCGGAAACAGCAATATCGGCAGGCAGTTTTTTGATGACTTTGTTGGCTTCGGTGTTGTTATAGCCTAAGGCCAGTAATGCATTGAGAATATCGCTTTGGTCCGAGCTTGCTGTGGGGGTGATAGTGGTATTGCCTTGAAGCTTATCGCGTAACTCAAGAATCATACGCTCGGCGGTTTTTTTACCAATACCTGGGGCTTTGGTCAGGAGGGCGATATCTTGGTTTTGAATAGCGGCGGTAAGCTCGTCAATAGATAAGCCGGACAAAATGCCTAAGGCTGTTTTGGGACCAATGCCGCTGACTTTAATAAGGGTTCTAAATGTACGACGTTCGTTAGCATTGCCAAACCCAAAAAGCACATGAGCATCATCTCGGATACTTAAATGAGTATAAAGAGAGACTTTAGCACCAGTATCAGGCAGATCATAAAGCGTGCTCATGGGTACGTCCATCTCATAGCCCACACCGTTTACATCTACACAAATGGTAGGTGGGTTTTTTTCAATAAGGATGCCAGTAATACGACCAATCATGATTTACTTTCCGATAAAACGCCCACCACGGGTGCGCGCAAGGTGTGGGGAGACGTGTTGTTGAGTTTGCAGCTGTTGTTGTAGCGGGTAGTGATGCGCATGGCAGATGGCACAAGCTAAAGCATCGGCTGCGTCAGGGGCTGGGGTGCCGTTAAGACGTAGTAAGTGTTGTACCATATGTTGTACCTGTGCTTTATCTGCATGCCCTCGGCCGACGATGGTTTTTTTAATTTGCAGGGCGGTGTATTCGTAGACTTCTAATCCACTATCGGCCAAGGCACAAAGTGCCGCACCACGGGCCTGGCCTAATAATAAAGTAGAGTGGGGGTTCATGTTGACGAATACATTTTCTACAGCGCTGTGCGTGGGCTGATGTAAGGCGGCAATCTCGCGGATGTGATCAAGGATAACCTGTAGGCGGGCCGCGAGCCGCTGTTCTGTGGGCACCACGATGGTGCCGCTAGCAATATAAGTCAGCTGCGACCCATGGACGTCAATGACCCCGAATCCTGTTTTTCGTAGGCCGGGGTCTATGCCTAAAATGCGCATTAGTGGCGGAAGTGGCGTGTACCCGTAAATACCATCACGAGATCGCGCTCATTGGCTGCGGCAATGACCTCGTCATCACGAATGCTACCGCCAGGTTGAATAATGCATGTTGCACCGGCGTCAGCGACCACGTCCAGCCCATCACGGAAAGGAAAGAACGCGTCGGAAGCCACCGCTGAGTTTTGTAAAGAGAGCCCTGCATTTTCAGCTTTGATCGAAGCGATACGTGCAGAGTCGACGCGGCTCATCTGTCCAGCGCCCACGCCTAAGGTCATCCCCTGGCCGCAGAACACAATAGCATTGGATTTCACGTATTTTGCTACATTCCAGGCGAACAACATGTCTTGCATTTGCTCTGTAGTGGGTTGTTTTTCGCTGACCACTTTAAAAGCGTCGCTATTATCGCGATAGGTATCAGGAGTTTGTACTAACCAGCCCCCCCCTACGCGTTTGATGTCAAAGGGATTATGAGCCTGACCAGATTTTACCTTGAGTACTCGTACGTTTTTCTTTTCAGCAAAAATCGCGAGGGCTTCCTCGGTGTAGTCAGGGGCTAATAAGACCTCGACAAACTGTTGAGACACAGCATTGGCTGCGGCGGAATCCACCGTTTGGTTAAAAGCAATAATGCCTCCAAATGCAGAGGTGGGATCGGTTTTAAACGCATTTTGGTAGGCTTTAGCGGCAGTTTCGCCAAGGGCAACGCCACAGGGATTCGCATGCTTCACAATCACACATGCACCCGTTTCAAAACTACGCACACATTCCCAAGCAGCATCGGCATCGGCAATATTGTTGTAAGACAGGGCTTTGCCTTGTAGTTGTTCGTAGTTAGCTAACAGGCCGGCACCTACTTGGGGGTCACGATAAAAGGCAGCGCTTTGGTGTGGGTTTTCCCCATAGCGCATGATTTGGTGTTGTTGAACTTGTAGTGTTAGCGTTTGGGGCCACTCATTACGATCAGGGCTTTGGTCTTGGGCTGGCTCTTTAGTGTTAAGACTGCTGAGATAGGAAGCAATCGCGCCATCATAGGCGGCCGTATGGGCATAGACTTTGGTGGCGAGCTCAAGGCGTAAACCATAAGAGGTCATGCCGTGCGCATCGATTTCGTTGAGCACACGTTCATAATCGTTTGGATCAATAATGACTGTGACCCCACCAGCTGCAGTGCCATGGTTTTTGGCAGCAGCGCGTAACATGGCTGGGCCACCAATATCGATATTTTCTACCGCGTCAGCAAAGGTACAGTCCGCTTTGGCAATGGTTTCACGGAAAGGGTAGAGATTGACTACGAGCATATCAATACGGTCGATTTGATGTTGCTCTAAGGTGCTGAGGTGTTGTGGGTCATCACGACGCGCCAGTAAACCGCCATGGATTTTCGGGTGCAGGGTTTTGACACGGCCATCAAGGATTTCGGGCGAGCCAGTGTGGTCGGCGACTTCGGTGACGGTCAGGCCGGCCTCCTGAAGGAGTTTGGCTGTGCCTCCCGTAGAGAGTAAACGCACACCACGTTGGGCGAGGGCTTGGGCAAATTCAACAATTCCTGTTTTATCGGAAACCGATAAGAGGGCGGTTTGGATCTTCATGATGATTACACTATGAGTTAAGGTTGGATATTATGAGCCAGCAGTTTTTTGCGCAAGGTACTACGTGTAATACCCAGCATTTCTGCGGCTTTAGATTGATTTCCATTGGTTTTTTCTAGAGCGATCTCTAAGACAGGGCGTTCCACATAATGAATGACCATCGCTAAAATATCGCGAGGTTGGGAGTCACCGAGGTCTGCAAAATAGCGTTCAAGGCTTTCGCGTACCGATTGCTCTAGAGGATTGGTGTTGGGCATGTTTTTATCAGTTCAAATGATCAACAAGAAACGGCATCTGTAATAGGAGCCGTGGGTTGTTCAAGAAAGTCATGCGGGTCGTGCTGGTCAAACCATTCTGCAACCGCTTGGAGCTGTGTGCGTGTGCATTCAATTTGATTGATTTGTGCTAGCCACGGTGCCGCGTTTGGGGTATTGGCAAAATACCAGCCGATATGTTTACGCGCAGAGCGCACCCCGATGAATTCCCCATAAAAATCATAATGGTCTTGGAGGTGTTCCAAGAGAATATGTTTCATTTCGCCATAGGTGGGTGGGGCAAGCCATGTACCATGTTTCAGGTAGTGATAAATTTCTCGGAAAATCCATGGTCGCCCCTGCGCTGCACGCCCCACCATCACGGCATCGGCTCCTGTGTATTCGAGCACAAATTTGGCTTTTTGGGGAGAGTCGATATCGCCGTTAGCAATAACCGGAATGCGTAATGCCGCTTTGACTTCTCGAATTGTATCGTATTCAGCTTCGCCTTGGTAAAAGTCACAGCGTGTGCGTCCATGCAAAGTAAAGGCGGCAATGCCGGCGTCTTCGGCGCGCTTTGCTACGCGTAGGGCATTTTTGTTTTGACGATCCCAGCCTGTGCGCGTTTTTAAGGTAACAGGGATCTGATGAGGGAGACAGGCGTTCACGACGCGCTCCACAATGCGCGCAACTAAGTCTTCATCTTTAAGTAAAGCAGAGCCTGAAAGTACATTACAGACTTTTTTTACCGGGCAGCCCATATTGATATCAATAATGTGGGCTCCTTTATCGATGTTAAATAAGGCCGCCTCTGCCATCATGTCTGGATCTGAGCCGGTGATTTGTACTGCAATGGGGTCGGGTTCGCCGGTGTGATCAAGGCGACGAGCCGTTTTAACACTGTCCCACAGTTTGGGGTTGCTCGCGGCCATTTCGGTAACGGCATATTCGGCACCAAGTGCTTTGCAGAGACGCCGGTAAGGGCGGTCAGTCACGCCAGCCATAGGGGCGACAACGGCTGGGTTAGTAAAAAGCCAATTTCCAATTTGCATGGTGAATTAAACTCGTAAACCTTGAAGGAGCTGACGCGCTAAAGGGAAGCGTGCGGGGGCCAAACAGTCCATACTTAACAAGCCAAGTCCACAGGCATGCTGAATGAGCGGGTTGGTGGTGGCAAAAACTCGAGGCAGAAAATCTGTAATCGAGCCGGTAAGCCAACGGTCGGGGCGACGTTGCTCTGCATAATGGTGCAAATAGCGAAGCGGGTCTTGTTGTGTTTGAGCGAGCCATGGACGTAAAGACAGCGCCAGTTGTGCTGTGTCTCGTAACCCTAGATTTAGCCCTTGGCCTGCTACGGGGTGAAGCGTTTGAGCCGCATTTCCAATCGCCGCAATATAAGGGGCGGGTAAACTCGGTCCGGCAGACAGCTGCAAGTCAAAAACGAAGCGCTCGCTTACTAGCTGCAGCTGTCCTAAGCGTGCACCAAAGGCCGCCTGTAGGGCTTTTTCAAAGGCAGTCGAGGATAGCTGAAGTAGTTCTTGTGTGCGTGCGGGCGAATTACACCAGACTAAGGCATAACAGTCGGCCTGGTTTGGGTGAGGTAATAAGGCTAAGGGGCCTGAAGAGGTAAAGCGCTCAAAGGCCCAAGCGCTACGGGGGGCTGAGCTTTGTATGGTAGCCAGTAGAGCGCATTGGTTATAGTCACGTTTTAGGTTTTTGGGACGGGTGCCATCCGACTGAATGGCTAAAGCCGCCTCATAGCGCTGGGCACCCGCTTGTACATAAACGCCATTTTTCTGACTTTGTGCGTATACGGGTTGATCGACCTCGATATAGCGGATAGCGTGTTGTTGTACTGCTTGGCGTAAATGAGACAACAGGTCGTCATAGTTCACCACGCTGCCCAGCTCATCTACTTGAAGCTCGGCCGCCGTAATGAGGGTGCGCCCCAAGCGACCCTGTTGTGAAACGTGGACGGTATGCATGCTTGCTGCTCGCGAGGGCCAAACCCCAAGTGGCTCAAGCAACTGCCGGCTACCGTGGTTAAGCGCAAGGGTACGAGGATCCAGTTTTTGACCTTGAGCAGGGGGCTTTTGTCCAAAAAGGGCAATGCGTTCGGGGTGTGGGCTGTATCGTGCAAGCAAAAGAGCAAGTACACAGCCAACTGGACCAGCACCACAAATGGCAATATCAAAATCAGGGCGTGTCATAGGCGTTGAGAAAAAGGTGCGAAATCAACTAAATAACGCTATTGTAATGGATAGCTATTTTTGGGTTAGGAAACTTTGCTGATTATTCTCTGCCTAAGTAATGGCTTTGTTTTTTGACTATTTACTTGTGATACCCGCATGAACTGGTTGGAGTGGTTAACCCCGTGGGAATTTTCCCCCACCTTAATTGTTACCTTTGTGATTTGTGGCGTGCTGTTTTGGCGCGGTAGCCGTGTGCACGCTGTACAAAAAAGCCGACAATGGTTGTTTTGGATTGGCTTTATTGCTCTGTATTTAAATCTTCATACCTTGGTGGATTATTATTCAGAGCGGATGTTTTTTATTCATCGCATTCAGCATTTGTTTTTGCATCATTTGTTGCCTTTGCTCATCATGCTGTCGTATCCGGGGCAAGTTATGCGTGCGGGCTTGCCCTTAGCATGGCGGCGTCGCTGGCGTGACTTTTTGTGCACACCTACAGGCTTACGCGTCAAAAACACCTTTACTCACCCTGTGTTGGTGCCCTTTTTATTTGTATTTTTTGTATTGGTTTGGTTGCTGCCCATACCTCAGTTCTATTCCATGATTGATTGGCGTTTATATCGTTTCATGAATTGGTCGGTAGTGATTAGTGGGCTGATGTATTGGAACTTGATTTTAGATCGACGCCCAGCTCCGCCTGCTCGTATGAAGCCATGGGGGCGGGTGGTATCGCCATTGATCACAATGGCACCGCAAATCGTCGTGGGGGCATATATTACTTTTGCAACGCAAGACCTTTACCCTATTTTTGATTTGTGCGGTCGGGCGATCCCTAGTTTTGATGCGCTTAAAGATCAGGCGGTAGGGGGACTAGTGATGTGGGTGGCTGCAGGGCTGGTCGAGACGTTTGGCATCGTTTATGCGCTGGCCACTGTGGTACGCTTGTCTGCAAAAGGACGCTTGCAATCAGATTTAGTGCAGCGTTTGGGCTTATCTACACAAAAAACCACGCTTTCTTCCTAAAGGCTCGTCATGAAATACCGTGCTCTTACTCAAGGTTTAGCGGCGATATTAAGCGCTCAATTGTTGGTTGTTACGCCAGCTTTATCTCAGCCGATGGGTATTCCCAGTATGGGGCCGGCTTCAGGGGCAGAGTTATCTCCCAACTTGGAGCGCACTTTAGGTGATGCCATTATGGAGCAGGGGCGACGTGATCCGCAGTATGTGACGGAGCCCATTATTAATCAATACTTAACGGAGCTAGGGCAAAAGCTGGCTAAGCATTCCTCGGTACCCTTACATTACGAGGTACAGGTGTTTGGGATGCGGGATCGAACCATTAACGCGTTTGCATTGCCGGGTGGGTATATTGGCATCAATACCGGTTTGATGGTTGCGGCTGAAAGTGAGGCCGAGCTTGCATCGGTAGTGGCTCACGAAATCGCCCACGTAGCACAACGACATGTGGCGCGGGGGATGACACAAAGCTCAGAGTCAAGTCATATTATGTTGGCTTCTTTGGTGGGGGCGCTGCTGGCTGGTTTAGCAGGTAGTGCGGATTTAGCGATGGGGGTAGCGACTTTTGGGCAAGCCGCGGCTGTTGATAGGCAGTTGGGGTTCTCGCGTCAGGCT
Source organism: Alcaligenaceae bacterium (assembly GCA_012518715.1). Taxonomy (GTDB): domain Bacteria; phylum Pseudomonadota; class Gammaproteobacteria; order Burkholderiales; family Burkholderiaceae_B; genus Paenalcaligenes; species Paenalcaligenes hermetiae. The sequence goes on from JAAYRP010000102.1 coordinate 20,216, forward strand.
GAACAAGAGGCTGATCGGATTGGTTATCATATGCTGCAGGGCGCGGGTTTTGATCCAAATGGCATGGCTCAAATGTTTAAGCGGCTCATGCATAGCTCGCGCTTAAATGAGTCCCCTAATGCTTATGCCACCACGCATCCATTATCGGCACAGCGTTTAGCCGACGTAGAAAATAGGATTATGTCGACACCCGCCCAAACCTATACGCAAAGTACCGATTTTTGGTTTGTGCAGGCAGCGGCGGCTGTTTTACAGGCACAAGGTGGCTCAGCGTTGTTGTCGGTGCAGCAGCGTTTACAAGAGGCCGTATCAAACCAGTCAGGTGCGCCCAAAGCCGCGGCGTATTATGGTTTGGCTTATGCCGCAAAACAGCGCAATGATAAAGCCGCGGCACAACAGTATTTACAACAGGCTCGACAGGTTGGTGTGGAGTCTGCGGCGTTAGATAGTTTGCAGATCGATGTGTACTGGGCACAGGGGCAAACAGAAAAAGCCTGGCAGTTAGCCAAACAAGCATGGGCTAAGTGGCCAAATAATCAAGCTATAGCCTTAGATTATGTAGAGGCTTTGCAAAAACAAGGTTTGTTGGAGCAGGCTATCCCTTTTTTAGAGCAGCGTATTCAACAGTGGCCTCAAGCGCCGCGCTTTCATCAGCTGCTAGCACAGGCTTTGGATAAGCGGCAGCAGCCCGTAGAAGCCCGTGAGGCCATGGCTCAGTATTATATTTTGGTCGGGGCGTTATCTAGTGCGGTTGATCAGTTGCAGCAGGCGCGAAGCCTAAGTACTGACTTTTATCAGCAGTCTAAGCTAGATGTGCAAATCCGTGATTTACGTGAGCGCCTAGAGCGCGATCGCTTGTTGCTGGAACGCTTTAAAGGCTAGGTATTGGTCTCAAAAAAACGGGCTAAACGTGTGGGGAGCCAATGAATATGGCCTGGGAAAGCCCCTGTGGTAAAGCCGACGTGCCCACCTTGCTCGGGTTGGTGTAGTAATACCTGCGCAGAAGCCTCTTGTGGCTGAGGAAGGGATTCCTCGGGCACAAAGGGGTCGTTTTTGGCATTGAGCAAAAGGGTTGGAATCGCGATAGAGCGCAACAATGGCTTGCTAGAAGCTTGTGTCCAGTAGTCTAAAGCGTGTTGGTAGCCGTGCATGGGGGCTGTGTAAATATCATCAAAGTCGCGAATCGTGCGTGCTTGCCCTAGGCGTAAAATATCAATCATACCGGGAAAGCGCCGTGATTTTTCGTAGATTTTGGCCTTCATGGATTTTAGGAAGTAGGGGCTATATACCCATTTGCCGATAAATCGCTCAGAAAGCGCATTACCACAGCTAACCAAATCTAA
>JAAYRP010000103.1 GCA_012518715.1 Alcaligenaceae bacterium
ACCGCTTGACGACCAGAGCAAGGTGGACCCACTCCTTTTCCATTCCGAACAGGACAGTGAAACGCCTTAGCGCCGATGATAGTGGGCGTACGCCTGTGAAAGTAGGTCATCGTCAAGCTCTTATACCAAAAACCCCCATCGGTGATACGATGGGGGTTTTTTTATGTCTGTGTGCTTTTAAACAAGGTAGAATAGGCTAATTATAGCAGTCTGATTTATTTAGCATTTGGAGGAACGCATGTCCCAATCTACTATGCCTGAACCACAATCTGGCCTTTCTCCTAAGCATCTTACGCATGCCTTATATGCAGTATTTTTGCTTGGCCTAATCGGAGCTCCTGTGTTTGGTGCGGCAATGATTGCTGCGGTTGTGGTGGCATATTATAAACGTAGTGATGTAGCAGGTACTGTCTACGCTACGCATTTTGATTGGCTGATTAAAACCTTTTGGTGGGGCGTTTTGTGGATAGGCCTAAGCGCTATGCTATTGGTGATTTTTATTGGCTGGTTAATCGGTGTAATGGCTTTTGTTTGGCTGATTTATCGTATAGCTAAGGGTTGGTTTGCATTGTTTGAAAATCAAACTCCTTCTTTAGAGTAATTAGAATAAATAAAAAGGCATCATGATCATGATGCCTTTTTGCTAGAGCAAGAGTATATGAGCTTACTTAAAGACTACGGTACGTTGTCCATTTAAGAAAATGCGATGTTCTACATGCGCTTTAACAGCGCGGGCTAAGACGAGAGATTCGACGTCGCTTCCGACTTGTGTAAGCTCATTAGGACTCATGTCGTGACTGACGCGCTCAATATCTTGTTCAATGATAGGGCCTTCGTCTAAGTCCTCTGTGACATAGTGGGCGGTTGCACCAATAATTTTTACGCCACGAGCATGTGCTTGGTGATAGGGACGCGCACCTTTGAAGCTGGGTAAGAAACTATGGTGAATATTGATGGCACGCCCAGATAAAGCCCGACACATTTCAGGAGACAAAATCTGCATGTAGCGTGCTAAAACGACTAAATCCACTTGGAGTTCATCGACAAGTTGTAGAATCTGCTTTTCTTGAGCAGCTTTGGTTTCTGGAGTAACAGGTAAATGATGAAAAGGTACCTGATACGATGCTGCTAGTGAGGCATGGTCTGTGTGGTTTGAGACCACACCAACGATTTCAATGGGAAGCTGCCCTGCATGAGTGCGAAAGAGCAAATCATTTAAGCAGTGCCCTTGGCGACTAACTAATAACAGCACACGCGCTTTTTGTTGAGCGTCGTAAATATGCGCATCCATTTGATATTGGCTAGCGATGGGAGCAAAAGCTTGTTGGAGCTGCTGGACCTGACTTGCTTGAGGTAGGCTAAAGTGAATACGTAAGAAAAAGCGTTGGGTTTCGGCATCACCAAATTGCTCTGCTTCTACAATATTACCTTGTCGTTCTAAGAGCCAGCCTGTTACCGAGTGCACAATTCCTGTGGTGTCTGGACAGGAAATGGTTAAGATGTAATCGTTCATTTTGCCTCAAAATAAAAAGTGCTAAACCCATCTAATATAGGATGGATTTAGCCTTTTACACAAAATTTAATTTTAACGCATGTGCCGTGTGCTGCCTAATTAAGCAAAGGGTTTTACATAGCAGAAACAAGCTTGTCTGATGAATATGAGTTATGGTGCTAAACGTTGGATAGACCAGCCTTGCTCTTGTTTTTGGTAGAGGTAGCGATCATGTAGACGACAGGTCCGGCCTTGCCAAAATTCAATGCGCTCGGGCTGGAGGTAATAGCCACCCCAAAACTCAGGGCATGGAGGATTATCTCCGTACTGTTGGCTAAGGGCATCGCTACGCTGTTCGAGCTCGGCACGAGTGATGGGTTGGCTTTGTGGTGAAGCCATGGCACTAATGCGTGAGGGTAAAGGGCGGCTATTGAAGTAGGCAGCGGAAAGCGCAGCGGGCATTTTCTGGACTTGTCCTTCTAGGCGAATTTGTCGCTGCAGTGTGGGCCAGAAAAAAAGTAAACAAGCTTTTGGGTTTTGTTTTAGCTCTTGGCCTTTACGGGATTCGTAGTTGGTATAGAATTGCACACCGTGCTCATCGAAGCCTTTGAGCAAAACAATACGAGAGCTAGGCATCCCATCGCTACTTACAGTTGATAGGCTCATGGCGGTAGGCTCGGGGGCTTGAAGACGAATGGCTTCATCTACCCAACGCTGGAATAGGTCGCGCGGGTGCGCTGTGAGCTGGTGTTCTGGTAAATCGAATTTATCGTATTCGTTACGGAAGTCGGCAAGGCTCATAATTATAAATATTGCACAAGATGTTCAAGTTTTGGGTCTGCAATGTTTGCTTTTTTTAAAGCATGGGCCGTTTCTAGCACATATTCAATACACGGCCCATTTAAACCATGTGCAGCATGAATGACTTGGCGTAGTTGTTCCAAGGGCATGGTGGGTACATAGGCATCGGTATTGGGGTTAATCACAAAAGCCAGTGCACTGACCACAGTATGCGGATCAAGGTGACAATCTACCCATTTAGGATTGTACGCCCCACTAGGCATTTCGCGTTGCCATAAGGGTGGGAAAATGTGCTTTACCTGATTTGCCGCAATACGATAGGCGATGCCTTCGCAACTTCCGCCTTGATCGAGTGCAAAAACCACACCGGGCGTGTCTGGGGTACCACGGTTGATCCGTGACCATAAACAAAGCGAACGGTGGTAACCGTGTAGAGTCGCTGTTCGTTGTTCTACGTATTCAAAATCTGGGCGCCAAATAAGTGAGCCGTAAGCAAACACCCAGACGTCACTTGTTTGATCCCAGTGAGTTAGGCTTTGCCACATGGAATGCTCTAGCTCTGTTGGCGTGAGTTTTTTAAAATGGTGTGCAGCAGGTGGCGAGGTAAAAACGGTCATTGCGATACAGCGTTAAGTCAAAAAGATTAACATAGCGTATTTGATGTATTTGTGTGCTATGTGCTTATTACCTAAAGTATAAACTTAGGATTAAGCATTAGCGAAATCATATAAGGAATATATAGTGGTGCAGCAAGAACAGCTGGAGCGACGTTTTGGTGGATTAAATCGCTTATACGGAGAAGGACGATTAAGTGATTTGCTGGCCGCTCATGTCATGGTGGCGGGCATTGGTGGGGTAGGGAGCTGGTGTGTGGAGGCTTTGGCGCGTAGCGGAGTGGGGCGTCTTACGCTTATCGACATGGATCACATCAGTGAGTCGAATATTAATCGGCAGTTACCAGCCTTAGGTTCCACAATAGGACAATCTAAAATCGAAGCTATGCGGCAGCGTATTTTGGACATCCATCCTCATTGTCAGGTGGAGCTTATTGATGATTTCGTTGAAGCGGCTAATATTTATGATTATTTGCAGTGCTCGCCTGATGTATTGGTTGACTGTACGGATCAGGCCGATGCCAAAATTGCTATGATACTAGCGGCGAAAAAACAAAAAATTAAACTGATAGTTTGTGGAGCAGCGGGCGGAAAGCGTAATCCTTTAGCGTTAAAACGAGGAGACTTGTCTCAGGCTACGCATGATGCCATGCTAGCAAAGCTGCGTTCGCGCTTACGTAAGGAGCATGGTTTTGCTAGGGTCAAAGCCGAAAAGGTCACCGCCAAAACACGTATCCCTAAAATGGGGGTAGATGTATTGTGGGTAGAGGAGAATGCCGTGATGCCTGCCGCGTGGCAGAATCAGATCATGACACCCCAAGGCTTATCCTGCGCGGGGTATGGGTCGAGTGTGACCGTAACGGCCCCGATGGGGTTTGCGGCAGCACAGGCAGCGCTTGATTATCTTCTTTTTTAGTAAAGGGTAGCATCTAGCCAGCCACGCAGAGCATTAGAAACGCGTAATCGGCTAGAGGGCAGAAGCTGTTGGTAGTGAATGGGTTGTTCTTGTACCCAGCCTTTATTGATGAGATATTGCCGTTGTACGCCGGCTAATAAGTCTTGGGTGGCAGGTGGTGTTACCCATTGCCCATTTGTCCATAGATATATATTCGTACGTGTCCCTTCGGTTAAATAGCCGTGTTGATCGTAATAGATGACATCAAAATAGTTTGGATGTTGGGCAAGGAATTGCTCCCCTGTGTGCCAGTGGTGACGCGCATCCGTTTTATGACGTAACAAAAGGGGCTGGGGCTGCGCTGAAAAAGGAGACAAGCGCAGGAGCACAGGCGTTGCCGTGGGGGGAAGAGGTGCCTGTTGTATAGAGATGGCACCGTTATAAGCCAGACTAAGACGTAAGCGCTGGGCTGAGTGGTAGCGGCGCTGCATCGAGGGGGATAAGGCTTGTAGAATAGCTTTATGCTCATAGCTAAAACCTAATTGTTGCGCAGAGCGCCGTAGTCGTTGTAAATGCAACGCTAGGCGTAAAACTTGCCCAGTACGCTCTAAACGCATAGTTTCAATTAAGCAAAAGTCAGGGGAGCGCTTATGCATGCTTATTCCTCATAGGAAATAGGGGTGCCTAGTACACGCGCTTTCCAAAGGCACTCTTCCCACTCTTGATATGGGTCGGAGTCAATCACAATCGCCCCGCCTACCCCAAATTGCGCGTGCTGCTTAGAGGTGTATTCTATGGTACGTATGGCCACGTTCAGCTGTAGGTCTCCGTTGGGAGCTAACCAACCTAAGCTTCCACAATAGATGCCCCGCTCGCGTTGTTCAAGTTCATGGATGCATTGCATCGCGGCTATTTTAGGGGTGCCGGTAATCGAGCCACAAGGAAAAAGAGCGGTGAGTAAATGTGCTAAGGAGCGATGAGAGGTGGTGGCCTCGATGGTAGAGGTCATCGTCCAAACGGAAGGATAGGCTTCGACATTGAGCAATTGGCGAACTTGAACGGAGCCGGTATCCGCAATGCGGCCTAGATCATTACGTAGTAAGTCCACGATCATGATGTTTTCTGCAATGTCTTTGGCACTATGACGCAATTGATGTGCGGCGGCTTGATCTCGGGCGGGGTCGTTATGTCTGGCAGCTGTGCCTTTCATGGGTTTGACAGTAAGCGTGTTGCCTCGCCGCCGTACAAAAAGCTCAGGTGAAAAAGACAGAATACAGCGCTCACCATCCTCGAGATAGGCTCCATATTCCACTGGGTGTGCTGTTGCCAGTTGAGTGTAAAGTTGTTGCGGGGTAGCTGTTGATTGGATTTGTATAGGAATAGTGTGGTTGATTTGATAAAACAAGCCTTCGCGAATGCCACGTTGGATGGATTCGACTTGTTTTAGGTAGTCGTGACGCCGTATGGTTGCTTGCGCCTCTAAGGATATTGGTGATGAGGGGTGCGCTAACCATGGTGTGGTGTAGTGAGCTTGCGCAAAAACATAGGCGCTAAGTAAAGGCGTAGTGCTGGGGCGAGCAAATGGGAGAGCGAGTAGATGCGCTCCCAGCTCATAGTTTAAAACAAGGACTACCCAATGGCCGGCCTGATGAGCCGTATCAATGCGGCGCCAGGCCTGTTCTAAATCTGCCGCATTGTAGGCGGTGATTTTGGTGATAGGTTGAGCAAAAGTTAAAGCTGTTTGCTCCAGACGGTTTTCAAAACGA
>JAAYRP010000104.1 GCA_012518715.1 Alcaligenaceae bacterium
CTAGGGATTCAAACTGACTTTGGAACTGCTCTACCACGGCGAGCATATCCCAGGTTTCCCCTTGCCCTTGATCGAACTGCCCATCACTTTTCCCCACCCCCCGAAAATCGGGTCGCACAGCGACTAGACCAAGTTGTGTCGCCGCACGACTCATGGTGGTCACCACCTTATTATTACGGGCACCACCATGCAAAGGATGTGGGTGTAAAATAAGCGCCCAACCAGAAGGGGTGGAAGTGTTCGGCCAGTCAAGCGCACAATCAATGCTACCCGCCTGCCCTTGAAATTGAATGGTTTGCATACGTTCCATGTCTAAAATGCCATAATAGAGTCAATTTCATCTATTTTAACGAAATCCTTTTTCTTTGCTTGTGAACCTGAGTATGTCCTCTCCACACTGCTCGGCTGCGCTAGGGCTTGCTGATCCTGCAGCAATGCAAAAAAGCCTCCAAAGCCAATTGCCTTTTTTCCCAACTATTCATTGGGTCGATAGAACTGAATCCACCAATGGCGATCTGCTTTCTCAAGCGCGCGCAAGCTCAGGACAACTGATTCGGCCTTGGCTTTTAGGCGCTCACTTACAAGACCGTGGTCGCGGTCGCGCTGGGCGTACTTGGCAAAACCAGCGTGGTGCGAACTTAATGTTCTCTTGTGCTTTTGATGTATTTTTACCAGCACGCCAGCTAGCCACCTTATCTCCCCTAGCGGGTGTCAGTGCCTGTGAGGCTTTACGTGCTTTTTTGCCCATACACGAGGCACCAAAACTCACCATGAAATGGCCAAATGATTTGCAATGGCATCAAGCAAAGCTTGCCGGGATCCTTACTGAAGTCACGCGTGCTAGCACCTCTCCACTGAGCGCCGATCACCATGTAGTGATCATTGGTATTGGCATCAATCTTAATGATGCCCGCGCCCTCAGTGCATCACTAAATCGTCGCATTGCTGACTGGTCTGAAATCGTCAGCGGTGTGCCTTCGCTCAAACACATTACCGCTGTAGACATCGTGACACGTATTGCCCAAGCTTGGTACCAAAGCATGAATGAGGTAACCGCCTTTGGGTTTACGGATTTACCGGCTCGCTACCAAAAAATAGATGGTTTACGTGACCAACCTCTTTCTATTATGGATAATAATCGGGTGGTGTTATCTGGCCTAGGCTCGGGGATCAATGAACACGGGCAGCTACTGGTTCGCCAAGGCTCCACAACGCATGCCATTTCTGTGGGCGAGGTCTCAGTTCGTCCCGTCTCTGCTAACACTGCGCCATGAGTCTTTTAATCGATATTGGCAATACCCGCATTAAAATTGGCTATGCGGGCTCCGATGGTAGGCGTCAACAGCAACATACCTTAGCCCTACCACATCAACAAATTGAAGCCATCCTGCCGTGGCTAGAAGAACATGGGCTACGCCCTACTCAGGCGCTTGGTATTTCTGTTGCTTCCAAAGCCCTTATGTACCAACTAGAAGGTCTGCTGCAACACATCCAATGCAACATGAGCTGGCTTGATGCTACCACCCCTTGTCCACTGCTCCATAACAACTACGAACAGCCCGATCGCCTTGGCGCCGATCGCTGGCTCGCTATGATCGGTGTGCTTGCACAACAACACCAACACCGCTCACGCCCTATTGTGCATGTGAGTTTTGGTACAGCCACCACCATCGACACTATCATGCCTGCCACCACTTGCGCCGCCCAGTTTATCGGCGGGCTTATTTTGCCCGGTCCCCAGCTGATGTATGACAGCTTAGCCGACAACACGGCCCAGCTTGGTAACGGCTTAGGCAACATCACCGCCTTCCCCCTTGCTACCCGCTCGGCAATTAGCAGTGGCGTTGCCGCCGCTCAAAGCGGCGCCGTGCTGCGCCAATGGCAGCTTGCTTGGCAGCAACACCGAGGTACTCCTTTATTAGTCTGTAGCGGTGGTGGCTGGGATCTGATACAGGAGGAAATACAAAATGCCTACCAACAGCAATTACAGCTGTTACACTTAGCCGTAGAGCCTGTTATTTGGCAACCTATGCCCGTTTTAGATGGTTTAGCCTATATGACGACATCATTTCGCAACCCTTAGCAAGCGCTTATCTCTATGCGTACTCTTGCCTTACTCCTACTGCTATTTAATGTTTTTCTTTTAGCCTATGGCCAAGGTTTTTTTGGTATAGCCCCTCATGATTTAGGCCGTACCCCAAGTCCTAAGCCCTTTTTTAACCACGCCAATATTCATGTTGGCAGCCCCATAATATCTAAATAGGTCTTGTATGAAGCCCATTCGTAAAGCCGTTTTTCCTGTTGCCGGATTAGGCACTCGATTTTTACCCGCTACCAAGGCAATGCCCAAGGAAATGCTGCCCATTGTGGATAAGCCTCTCATTCAATATGCGGTAGAAGAAGCCATCGCCGCTGGGGTTACTGAACTCATTTTTATTACAGGACGCAATAAGCGAGCCATTGAAGATCATTTTGATCGCACCCCAGAGCTGGAGGCTGAGCTAGAAGCTAAGAAAAAAAACCAGCTTTTAAATATAGTGCAAAATGTGCTTCCCCCACACGTCAACTGTATTTATACCCGTCAATCCACGCCATTGGGCTTAGGTCATGCGGTGTTATGCGCCGCCCCCATCGTAGGCAATGAGCCCTTTTTAGTGTTATTGGCCGATGACCTGATTGATGCCTCACCTTCTGTATCTCTACAAATGGTCGAAGCTGCCCACCAGTACAATGGCAGTATTATTGCCACCCAACAGGTCGCTGCTAACGAAACAGATAAATACGGTATTGTTTCTGGTGAAGCCATGGATGCACAAACGATGCGCTTACACGGCATTGTAGAAAAACCCGCACCCGATAAAGCCCCCAGTCAATGTGCTGTGGTGGGACGCTATGTGCTTGAGCCAGAGATCTTTGATCATTTACGCCAAACCCAACCCGGTGTAGGTGGGGAAATTCAGCTAACGGATGCCATCGCTAGCTTACTCAAACAAAAACCAGTATATGGTTTTGAGTACCAAGGAACACGTTACGACTGTGGTAGCAAAGCGGGCTTTTTTAAAGCAACCGTAGAGTTTGGTCGTAAATACCACGGTCTAAGTACGGATTAATCCTCAGTCCGATTTTCAGCAATCAGACGTCGCAATGTCAATTTTAGCGCCTCTACATCTAAAGGCTGTAGACGGCGCACTACCTCGTCTTCGTGCTTTTTGGCTTCTACAATTAAGCCGGCAATGAGCTCCCGTCCTGTTTCCGTAATCTCCACTAAAGTGACTCGCCTGTCTCCATGATGAGCGACACGATGCACATAGCCCGCATTGACCATTTTATCGACCACCCGAGTTACTGTAGGCTGTTTACTCGTAGCAATACGTGCTAAATGCCCAACGCTCACTACTCCTGCCCCAGATAACGTCGATAACACTCGCCACTCAGTAATCGACAAGCCATTTTTTTGCACCACTTGATGAAACTCTGTGGAAATAATTTGGCTCGCTTGTGCCAACAACGCTGGCAAATAATTATCTACAAATACCGCTTCTGTACCCACAAGCTCTTCACTCTCATCGTAATTAACAAATAGAAACCGGCTTAACTATACCTAAGCTTAAGCCTTTGGTGTTTGATCTAGCAAAAAAAACGCCATTATAGGGAAAACCATTAGACTTGATATATTGAGTTCTAAATATATTCATATGAAAATAATAATCATCACTTAATTCAAAACTATTGCAGTACCACGAGGAGGACAACATGGCTGAACGCTCATTTGTCGAAGAAGTCAAAAAACTACGCCTGGGAGACGGCGAGGTTTTTAGTGGGGAAGGCATTCTTGCCGTCACTAAAGCTTTGCTGGAGTCCGGTATTTCTTATGTGGCGGGCTACCAAGGCGCCCCTATTTCTCACTTAATGGACGTATTAGCTGATGCTCAAGACATCTTGACTGATTACGGCATTCGCTTTGAGAACAGCGCATCAGAAGCCACGGCAGCAGCCTCTTTGGCAGCTTCAGTCAACTACCCCTTACGCGGAGCGGTTACCTTTAAAGCCACGGTAGGAACTAACGTAGCCTCCGATGCCTTGGCTAACTTAGCCTCTGGTGGGGTGAAAGGCGGTGCCTTAATTATTGTGGGTGAAGACTACGGCGAAGGCTCCTCTATCATGCAAGAGCGCAGTCATGCTTTTGCGATGAAGTCGCAGATTTGGATGCTTGACCCTCGCCCTAACCTACCCTGTATTGTGCAAGCGGTAAAAGACGGCTTTGACCTTTCCGAAGCCAGTAACACTCCCGTTATGCTGCAATTGCGAATTCGAGCCTGTCATGTACATGGCCAGTTCGTGGCGTCGGACAACAAACGTGCTAAGTTCTCCTTAAAAGAAGCCATGGAGCAACCTGAACGCGACATTGATCGCATTGTGTTGCCCCCCGCTAGCTTTCTGCACGAAAAAGAAAAAATTGAACAACGCTGGCCAGCAGCGATTCGCTTTATCGAAGAGCGCCAGCTCAACGAGTTCTTTGGTGATGACAACGAGGATATTGGCTTAATTGTTCAGGGTGGTGGCTATAACAGTGTCATCCGTGCCTTAGAGCATTTAGGTTTAGCTGATGTATTTGGCGAATCCAAAATCCCGCTCTATGTGATGAACGTCGCCTATCCGCTCATTGATTCTGAGCTGATTAAATTCTGCGAGGGCAAGCGCGCCGTCTTGGTGTTAGAAGAAGGACAACCTAACTTTGTTGAGCAAAATATCACCGCGATTTTAAATCGTCACAAATGCCAGACCGAACTACACGGTAAAGACTTCTTACCCATGGCAGGTGAATACAACACCCAAACAATGCTCAAAGGGATTCGAGCATTCCTAGAACACTATGGCCGCATTGAACCCTTACCCGCTCCAAAACCCACTGTGGTGCCGCGCGTGGAAGATAATAAACGCAAGGTTGAAGTCAGTGACTTAAGCCAAGCGGTAGAAGCTGCAGAGGTCAAACCCATGGGTTCGTTAGATGAAAACGTCCATGCTCGCCCTCCTGGCTTTTGTACAGGCTGCCCAGAGCGTCCGATTTTTACTGCAATGAAACTGGTAGAGCGTGAGCTCGGCGAGCATCATGTCAGTGCAGATATTGGCTGTCACTTATTTTCGATTTTGCCTCCTTTTAACCTAGGTAATACCACCATGGGTTACGGGTTAGGGGGAGCCGGTGCCGCCGCACTGAATACAGACCAATCAGAAAAACGAGCCATTTCTATCATGGGCGATGGTGGCTTCTGGCATAACGGCCTAACCAGTGGTATTGCGAACGCGGTTTTTAACCAGAGCGACAACCTAACGATTGTGGTCGATAACAGTTACACCGCCGCAACGGGGGGGCAGGATATTCTCTCCTCTAAAGCCCAGAACCCCACACGTAGCACAGGGCATTTGATTGAAAAAGCCGCCCGTGGTGTTGGCGTGAAATGGTTACGTACCATTAAGCGCACCTATGACCTTAAAGCGATGACCGAAAGTTTACGCGAGGCCTTAACCACCAAAACCAAAGGCCCCAAAGTCATCATCGCGCAAAGCGAATGTATGCTCAACCGTCAGCGTCGCGAGCGCGGTCAGGTGCGTAAAGCCATTGCGGCGGGTGAGCGTGTCGTGCGCGAACGCTTTGGGGTTGATCCCGATACATGTACTGGGGATCATTCCTGCATCCGCTTGTCTGGCTGTCCTTCCTTATCAATTCGCCCCAACCCGGATGCCTTACGCACAGATCCCGTGGCGACAGTGATGAATAGCTGCGTAGGCTGTGGCTTATGTGGTGAAGTGTCTCATGCCGCGATTTTGTGCCCTTCTTTTTATCGTGCCCAAATCATCAGTAACCCTACCGGCATGGACAAATTCCGTGAGAAATTACGCCGTGGAATTATTAGCTGGTTTCAGCGCCGTAGCGCTGCCAAACGCGAACAATACGCATTCTAATACGCTAGAGGTCTAACGCAATGCAAGCAAAACCAATCAAAATTGCCATTTTAGCGATGGGGGGTGAAGGCGGTGGCGTATTAGCCAATTGGATTGTTGCCCTCGGTGAGCATAACGGTTACATCGCGCAAACCACCTCGGTGCCCGGGGTGGCCCAGCGTACAGGTGCCACTATTTATTACGTAGAGCTTTTCCCAAAAAGCCAAATAAAAGGGGATAAAGCTCCAGTTTTAGCCCTAATGCCGATGCCTGGCGATGTGGATGTGGTGCTTGCCTCTGAGCTAATGGAGGCAGGCCGCGCCGTACAGCGGGGCTTTGTGACCCCCGACCGCACAACACTGATCACCTCTACCCATCGTGTATATTCCATTGCAGAAAAAACAGCCATGGGTGATGGTCGCGTAGATAGCGAGGCGCTCATCGAACACACCCGTGCAGCCGCCAAGAAATATATTCATTTTGATATGGCAAAAGCAGCGGAAGAAGCCGGCAGCGTGATCAGTGCTGTACTTTTTGGCGCGCTCTCTGCCTCTGGTGTTCTACCTTTTAGCCGCGAACAATTTGAGCAAACCATTGAGCGCGGCGGGGTCGGGGTAAAACCAAGTTTACGCGCTTTTGCCAATGCCTACCGCCGTGTGGGTAATGAGGGAGCTGCCGATGAACAAACCGATGCCAAAATCCGCGACCTGAGCCAAATCAACCCTAAGCACCCTAAAGTTGCCGCTTTAGTCAACCAAGTGCGTCAGCAATTCCCCGAAGACAGTCAAGCCATTATTGTGGAGGGGGTACGGCGCCTGATTGATTTCCAAGATGTGGACTATGCCCAGCTTTATGTGCAACGTCTTTTACAAGTTCAGCAAAAAGCACATGCGGATGACACCGCACTCCTTCGCGAAACCGGACGCTATTTAGCCTTGTGGATGTCATTTGAAGACGCCATCCGTGTTGCCGAGCTCAAAACCCGCAGCAGTCGTTTTGAGCGCGTACAAGAAGAAGTCAAGCTCGCTGATGGTCAAATTCTCACCATCAATGAATACATGCACCCCCGCGTCGAGGAAATCAGTGAAATCCTACCCTGTACGAAGCTAGGACGCTGGTTGCTGAAGCCAAGCTCATGGGGACATAAGCTACTACGTAAGTTCACTCAAGAAGGTCGCGTGATTCAAACCAGTTCCCTGCGTGGCTTTTTGATGTTGCATACACTTGGTGGTCTCAAGCGCTGGCGTCGTAAAACCCTACGCTATCAGGTTGAGCAAGAGCGTATTGAAAAATGGTTAGCGCGTATTGAGCAAAACGCTGGCTCTCACCCCGCATTAGCCTTAGAAATCGCTCGAACTCAGCGTCTAGTCAAGGGATACGGTGATACGCATTTACGTGGTCTCAAAAACTTCCATACGGTGATGGAAGCCTTAGATCGCCACCAAAATCGTATTTCGCCTAATATCTTACAAGCCTTGCGAGATGCGGCATTAGCTGATGAGCAAGGCAAAGAGTTAGACAAAGCGCTCAAAGCACATGCTTTGGCTTAACCCCTGAGGCATCTTATGGTTAACCATAGCTCACAATTGCTTCACTACTAAACTATTTATAGTAGAATACATTTTAAAGCAATGGAACAATGACAGCGGAATTATCCTTACTTATGGTTAACCATTTTGGTGTGTAAAAGCACCAAAATGCACAGGAATACGAATCATGAAGCAAAACGCAGCGACACATGACGAGGTACTAGAACAAAATCAAGACAGTGGCTACGAAGGGCGTATTGGTCCTAAAGACCCAGCGAGTCTACGTTTATGGCTCCGCCTTATGACCTGCACCAAACAAATCGAAGACGAAATCCGCCGTCGCCTAAGAAGTAATTTTGATATTTCTCTGGCTCGATTTGACTACATGGCTCAGCTCTACCGTTACCCGGATGGTCTCAAAATGGGCGAGCTTTCTCGCTACTTAATGGTCACAGGGGGTAACGTCACTGGCTTAACCGATGAGCTCTCTCGCGAAGGACTAGTCTCTCGTCAAAGCAGTCCCACTGACCGCCGCGCTTGGCTTTTACGTTTAACCCCTAAAGGCAAAAGCACTTTCGAACAAATGGCAAAACAACACAATCAATGGATTGCGGAGCTTTTCGAAGGGTTGGATCACGACGCTATCGACAGCGTACACCAACATTTAGGGCAATTGCGTGTGCACTTATTGAGCGTCATCAAATAAAGCACACCTAAAAACATGATAAAGCTTTGGTTTGGGTTTGCATTTCCTGTTTGCTTGACCCAAACCTTGATTATCTAAAGTGCAAACAGCGCTTCACGTTGTAAAGGTAAATGCATGGGATCAAAGCTGTACACAACTGAACATCGTATTCGTTTTTCTGAATGCGATCCGGCTGGCATTGTTTTTTATCCGCAATATTTTGTGTTGTTTAACGACCTTATGGAGCAGTGGATTGATTCCCTGATCCCCGAAGGGTTTAGCGGCCTCATTGCTCATAAAAAAGTGGGTATGCCAACCGTTCACCTCGAAGCCGATTTTCGCTCTATCAGCCAAATGGGTGATGATGTCGTTCTCAGTATCGGGGTGAAACACATCGGTAGCCGCTCCTTACAGTTGCGACTGCAATGTGTAGGTAAAGATGGTGTGTTACGTATGGAAGTGCAGCAGGTGATTGTGACCACCTCTCTGGTAACCCACCAAGCGATCGAGGTGCCTGAGTTTCTTCGTGAGCCAATGCAGCAGTATTTATTGCCTGCCGAAGAAGCCTTGGCCAACTAGGACATCACTTGGACACAAAGCAGGATACCAAGTCATTTTTTAGGTTTTTACTTTACCTAAATACTTTACTTGTATACTATTTATCAATAAATATACTGACTTGAATACATCAAGTCCGTAACATAACCATACGGGAAAGCTATGAAAATCGTATGTATTGGTGGAGGCCCAGCTGGCCTATATTTTGGTCTGCTGATGAAGTTACAAAACCCCGACAATGACATCGTGGTCGTTGAGCGTAACCGTCCTTATGACACGTTCGGCTGGGGTGTGGTGTTTTCTGATGCCACAATGGAAAACTTGCGTCAAGCAGATCCTGTATCCGCGCAGACAATTGGTGATGCGTTTAACCATTGGGATGACATTGAAACGCATTTTAAAGGCCGTGCTATTCGTAGCAAAGGCCACGGCTTTATTGGCATTGGGCGTAAAAAACTTCTCAATATTCTTCAGGCTCGCTGTGAAGAGGTAGGTGTAGAACTCGTTTTCGAAACCAACGTTGAAGATGAAATCGAGGTCGCTCGCAAATACAATGCCGATCTGGTCATTGCCTCAGACGGTATCAATAGCCGTATACGTAATAAATACCCTGAAAGCTACCAACCAGATATTGATGAGCGTAACTGTCGCTTTGTGTGGCTCGGTACCAAAAAAGTCTTCGATGCGTTTAACTTTATTTTTGTAGAAAACGAGCATGGCTGGTTCCAAGCTCATGCCTACCGCTTTGAGGATGGCCTCTCTACTTTTATTGTCGAAACCCCCAACGAAACCTGGGAAAAGGCCGGCATTGAAAACATGAGCCAAGAGGAAGGCATTAAGTACTGCGAAGCACTTTTTGCCCCTTACTTAGACGGTAACGAACTAATCAGTAACGCCTCGCACTTGCGTGGCTCAGCCATTTGGATTCGCTTCCCTCGCGTCATTTGTAATAACTGGGTGCACTGGGCCGATGTGGATAACAAAAAAGTCCCATTTGTACTGATGGGTGACGCCGCCCATACCGCCCACTTCTCCATTGGCTCAGGTACAAAACTGGCCTTAGAGGACGCAATCTCTCTTGCGGAGCACCTTAAAAATGATGCCACTTTAGAACAAGCCCTAGAAGAATACAGCGCCGCCCGTAGTGTTGACGTGCTTCGAATTCAAAATGCCGCTCGCAACTCCACGGAGTGGTTTGAGAACGTAGCCCGCTATGCGCATATGGAGCCAGAGCAGTTTACGTACTCAATGCTCACACGCTCGCAGCGTATTTCTCACGAAAATCTGCGTCTACGCGATGCCGAAGGCATTGAGCAGTTTGAGCGCTGGTTCGCTCAGCAAGCCGGCATGACGCTATCCGCAGAACAAACTCCACCACCGCCGATGTTCACGCCCTATGCGCTGCGTGATATGAAACTCAAAAACCGTATCGTTTTTGCTCCAACTCTCATGTACAGCGCCGAAAACGGTGTGGTGAATACGTTCCATCAAAATCACTATAGTGCTCGCGCTCTAGGCGGTGCTGCCCTTGTCATGGCAGAAATGACAGCGGTTACCCCCGAGGGTCGCGTCACCCCTGGCTGCGCCGGCTTATGGAATGATGAGCAAATGACAGCTTGGCGTGAAGTGGTTCGGCAAGTACAACAAAATGGCGCATGTATGGGCATCCAGCTCGGGCATGCAGGTCGCCGAGGCTCCACACAACGCGGCTGGGAAAACGTCAATAAACCACTGCAATCTGACAACTGGGATCTGCTCTCGGCCTCAGCCATTGCCTATGACCAAGACAGTGCCACCCCTGCCGCGATCACTCGCGAGCAAATGGATACCATTCGTGATGCTTTTGTCGCCGCTACCCAACGTGCGGACCAAGCTGGCTTTGACTGTATTGAGCTTCAAGCGGCACATGGCTATTTGCTTTCCAGCTTTATTTCGCCCTTAACCAACCAGCGTACAGACGAATTTGGCGGCAGTTTAGAAAACCGCATGAAATTCCCCTTAGAGGTCTTTACAGCCATGCGCGCGGTTTGGCCAGAAAATAAACCCATGTTCGTGCGCATCTCTGCCACAGACTGGGCAGAGGGTGGAACTACCGTGGATGAAGCCGTCGAAATTGCACGCTTATTCAAAGCCGCCGGAGCGGATCTCATTGATGTTTCCAGCGGCGAAGTCGTCAAAGAGCAAAAACCCATTTATGGTCGCATGTTCCAAACCCCTTTTGCGGATCGCGTGCGTAACGAGGCCGGCATTGCTACCATGGCAGTAGGCGCCATCTTAGAAGCCGACCATGCCAACAGTATTATCGCTGCCGGTCGTGCTGACCTATGTGCGCTATCCCGTGGGTTCCTCGCTAATCCAAACTGGCCCTTACACGAGGCCGCTAAGCTTGGTTATCACCAGGTCGCTTGGCCAAAACAATATCAGTGGGGCCAAGACTGGTTGGAACGTAATGAAAACCGCCCTGTCTTACAAGGCTAAAGGAGACAACCATGACAACCGAACGTTATGACATCTACAAAGAGGACGTAGCGGGTCGTGCTAATGTCAGCGACACCCCTGAGCTTGTCCAATACTATAAAGACCTCGAAAAGTTTGAAGCCGGGGCTCTGTGGAACGTAGCCAATAAAATCGAGCCGTGGGAACCCAAGTCCCAATCTGTTCCTGTTTTGTGGCGTTATCAAGATCTGCGTGAGTACGTATTGCGCTCTGTGGATTTAGTAACCCCTGAGCAAGCGGGACGCCGTGTGATTTATCTTAATAATCCAGGGCGCCAAGATGTGTCGGCAGCCGTAGGCTGGCTCTATTCTGGATTACAGGTGATGCACCCTGGCGAAGCTGCTTCCGCTCACTCACACTCCTCTTCCGCGCTACGTTTCATTATGGAAGGCTCTGGTGCCTATACCGTTGTAGACGGTCACAAGATGACCTTGGGCGCCAATGACTTTGTCTTAACGCCAAATGGGGCGTGGCATGAGCATGGTGTCAGTGAGGACGGCACCACCTGCATCTGGCAAGACGGCCTAGACATCCCCTTTGTCAATGCCATGGAGGCCGGCTTTTACGCTGTCCATCCCGACTTATCACAAGCGGTCACCTTTCCTGTGAATGATGCTTCCCATATTTGGGGGAACCCGGGCCTAAAACCTGTGCTACATGACTGGCAAAAACCCTACTCCCCACTCTTAAAATATGAGTGGGAGCCCACCTACGAAGCCTTATCGCGTTATGCCAAAGTCACCGATGGCAGCCCCTATGATGGCATTATCATGGACTACACCAACCCCTTAACGGGCGGTCCCGTCATGGCAACGATGGGCGCAAGCATGCAAATGCTGCGGCCCGGCGAACACACCAAAGCACACCGCCACACAGGTAGCATCATCTACCAAGTGGCCAAAGGTCATGGTTACTCCATCATCAATGGCAAACGCTTTGATTGGCGCGAGCGCGATATCTTCTGCGTACCCTCTTGGATGTTCCACGAACACGTTAACGGGTCCAGCAGCGATGATGCGTGCTTGTTCTCATTCCACGATCTACCTGTGATGCGTGCGCTCAACCTCTATTACGAAGAAGCGCTCGCAGATAATGATGGTCACCAGATCATCACCGAATAATTCATGAATCCGATGTGTTGCCTCGGCAACACCTCTTGCTACTCTTGGAGATAAAAATGCGTCTTGTTACTTATCGCAGCGAAGTTGCTGCTGCTGGCCGCTTAGGTGCTATTGTTGGCGATCTCGTCGTTGACTTATTCGAGTTTGGCTTAGCCACTGGCCACCCCCTACCCGACAACATGCTCGATTTCATCGACATGGGTCCAGCAGCGGTTAAAGCAACTAGCCGTTTGCTCGACGAGCATGCTGACGATATGCCATTAGGCGTGGCCGTACCCTTGGCTAACGTAAAGCTTTTAGCACCTATCCCACGCCCACGTAAAAACATTTTCGGTATTGGCTTGAACTATGTAGAGCACGTTGCCGAATCCAGCCGTACTTTGGACACCTCTGCCGACTTGCCTAAAGAGCCAGTCATTTTCTCCAAGCCCCCAACCACTGTCATTGGTCCTGGCGATGCCATTGAGCACAATCGCAATATCACCCAACAAATGGACTGGGAGGTCGAGCTTGCCGTGATCATGGGCACACGAGCACAACGTGTCAGCAAAGAAGACGCACTGAAATACGTCTTTGGCTACAGCGTCATGATTGACGTTAGCGCGCGCGACTGTCGTCGTGCTGGTCAGTGGATTTACTCCAAAGGTCAAGACACCTACGCTCCCTTTGGCCCTGTGATCGTAACCGCCGATGAGATCACCGATCCACACAACCTGAATCTGAGCCTCACCCTAAACGGTGTGACCAAGCAAAGCTCCAACACCAAGCACATGCTCTTTAATGTGAATGACCTTATTGCTGACATCAGCGCTGGTATCACCTTAGAGCCCGGTGACATTATTGCTACCGGTACACCTGAGGGTGTTGGGGCTGGTCGTGACCCACAAGAATGGATGTGGCCTGGCGATGTGGTCGAAGCCGTCGTCGAAGGTATCGGTACGCTACGTCACCCCATCGTGGACGTTACCCCCAAAAACTAAGGAGAACATGCATGCTTGAATTGCCAAAATTCAAGGCTGCAGCTGTTCAGACCGCGCCGGTGTTTCTTAACACCGACGCGACCGTTGAAAAAGCTTGCCGCCTGATCCATGAAGCCGCCGACAACGGTGCAAAACTGGTTGCCTTTCCTGAAGTATTCATTTCCGCTTATCCGTATTGGAGCTGGGTCATGAATCCTGTCGAGGCCAGCCCTTGGTTCGAAAAGCTGGTTTTATCCGCTATCGAAGTGCCTGGTCCGGAAATTCAAAAAATCGCTCAGGTGGCAGCGCAACGCCAAGTTAACGTAGTGATTGGCGTTAACGAACGCAACCCAAATAGTATTGCAACGCTCTATAACACCTTGGTGACCATTAACCACGAAGGCCGTATCATCGGTCGCCATCGTAAGCTTGTCCCTACCTGGGCAGAAAAGCTCACCTGGGCTCCCGGTGATGCCTCTTCCATGCGTGTACACAAGACCAACATTGGTCCATTGGGTTCACTCGCATGTGGCGAGAACACCAACACCCTCGCGCGCTTTAGCTTGCTTGCTCAGGGCGAAATGGTACACACCGCCAACTACATTGCTCTACCGGTTGCACCGAAAGACTACGACATGGCCGAAGCGATTCGCTTACGTGCTGCAGCGCATTGCTTTGAAGGCAAAGTGTTCACTGTGATCTCTTGCTCCACCATTTCTGAAGAAATCGTGGAACTTATGAGTGCCTCACACCCTGAAGCTCGCGAACTGCTGGCTCGTAAAAATAGTGCCTTCTCAGGCATTATTGGTCCTGACGGACGTACCGTAGGTGAACCACTCATTGATGATGAGGGGATTGCTTACGGGGATATCGATCTATCGCGCTGCATCCAGCCGCGCCAGATGCACGACGTCACTGGTCATTACAACCGCTTTGATGTGTTTAACCTCCAAGTGAACCGCCGCGCTCTGACCGCAGCGACTTTTGTCAATGACAACTTTAACGTTGATGAGCTCAATCCCGACCCAGCGGATTTTGATCCCAGCGACAACTAATGCATGACCTCTCAGGGCAATATGAAATTGCCCTGAGCCATATTTATAAAATACATAATGGAGACAGCCATGAGCAACGCGCTTAGCCTCATGATTGATGCCCTGAACAATAATCAAGTTAAGGTTATTGATCTTACCCATACACTGAACGAATCTTTTCCATCCCTACAGTTACCTGAGCAATTTGGTCAAACCGCTGGCTTTAGTATGCAACGCATCAGTCAATATGACGAAGCCGGTCCGGGCTGGTACTGGAATAACTTTACCTGTGGTGAGCATACCGGTACACACTTCGATGCACCGGCGCACTGGATTTCCGGTAAAGATCATCCCCAAGGTACGGTAGACACCATTCCTGCCGAAAACTTTATACGCCCAGCCGTCGTGGTAGATGCAACAGCAGAAGTCGCTCAAGACGACAATTGGATACTTACCCCCGAGTTTCTCCAAGCCTGGGAAGAAAAACACGGACGCATTCCTGCCCGCTCTTGGGTGTTTTTACGCACTGACTGGTCCAAACGCCTTGAAGAGCAAGGTCCAGAAGCCTACGTCAACATGAAAGAAAACGGCCCGCATACCCCTGGCCCTTCGCAAGAAGCCGTCGAATGGATGATCCACGAACGCGATGTCCATGGCTTTGGTGTAGAAACCATCAATACCGATGCAGGTCAATCTTATGCCTGGCCTGTCGCCTACCCTTGTCATACGCTAATGCATGGTGCTAACCGCTATGGCCTGCAGTGCCTGCGTAACTTAGATCAGTTACCCCCTACAGGTACTCTTATTCTCTCTGCGCCACTTAAAATCGAAGGTGGCTCAGGCAGCCCACTACGCGTACTGGCTATCGTCAACGCGTAGCAATTTTCTTATCGTACATCCGCATTTTTTGCCCCTTGTCCTAAGGGGCTTTTTTTATGCCTAAAGCTCTAATGGTTTTCCATTACATTCTCAAGAATATATTGATTACTAAACTATTCACCACTAGAATACATCACATATTAATAACGATTTTCAGTGATGAGGCTTTCTGCCCAAAGCCACAGTCATCAAGCTGACGGAGACAACCCATCGGGAAGGCATGCTGCCGCCCAGAGATGGAAAATAGCCTATGGTTGTGGTTATGCGTCTGCCCCTCATCACCCAGACCGGAAGGCTTACGATGCAAACATTTGACCTCCTTATTCAAGAAATCCGTGATGTATCCCCACTCATTCGCGAGTTTGTTTTAACCGCAAACACCAACACGGCACTTCCCCCCATACAGCCTGGCGCTCACTTACAAGTTCAAATTCCTGAACTAAATGACCACCGCTGTTACTCGTTAATTGTCACAGATCCCGACTACGACTGGCATGCTTCCCCTCAGCAATACCGCTTGGGTGTACGTCTGGAAGAAAATAGCAAAGGGGGCTCCCTGTTTATGCATCAACGCCAAGTCGGTGATGTCTTAACAGTCAAAGGACCCGTCAATGATTTTCCTTTAGCCGAAGCCCAACCGGATGAAAAGCCCATCGTATTAATTGCTGGTGGCATTGGCATTACCCCTATTGCCAGTATGGCACACGCGCTCACACAACAAGGCCGTTCCTGTACGCTTCATTACAGTGCGCGCAGCACAGAACAACTGGCTTTTGCTGATGAGCTGCGCTCGCTACTTGGGGAACAACTGCACTGCTACACCAACGATCACCACGCATTAGACTTATCGACACTTTTTGATGGCTTAAGCCCTGATCAACATATTTATGTTTGCGGTCCGCAAGGCATGATTGATGCGGTCATTGCACTAGCTAAAGACCGCGGCTGGCCCCGCTGTCATATCCATTTCGAGCTTTTCATAACCGCTGCACCAGTTGCAGGCGACCAACCCTTTGAAGTAGAACTGCGCCAGTCTGGACTGAGCTTTGTAATTCCTGCAGATAAAACCATCATCGATGTGCTCGAAGAAGCGGGTGAGGACCCGATGTATGACTGCAAACGGGGCGAATGTGGGGTCTGTACGGTAGATGTACTCGAAGGCATTCCGGATCACCGTGATTACTTTTTAACCGACAAAGAAAAAGCCAGCGGCAAAGTCATGCAGATCTGTATTTCTCGCGCAAAATCTCAAAAACTTGTTCTCGATATGTAAGGTGCTTGCCATGAATCTTTATCGCAATAATCCAGATGCTATCCGTCAATTGGTCCGCGACACAGAAGTCCACAAAGACCTCTACATTAACGAGGAATTGTTCCAGCTTGAAATGGAGCAACTCTTTGCCAATACGTGGGTGTATGTGGGCCACGCTAGCCAAATCCCTAATAAAGGAGATTACTTCACCACCACAGTCGGCACCGAAGAAGTCATTATGGTACGGCACAGCGATAACAGCATTAAAGTGCTGTATAACCGCTGCCCCCACAAAGGCGTCAAAGTCGCTGGTGAAACCTGTGGGAATACAGGCAAATTTTTCCGCTGTCCTTATCACGCATGGACCTTTCGCACCGACGGGCGTTTACTTGCCATCCCTCTTAAAAAAGGCTACGAGGACACCGGCTTTGAATGCTCTGAAGCCAGTCGCGGCATGGCGGCAGTAGAAAACGTGGTGGTCTATCGCGACTTTGTTTTCTGTCGTTTAAGTGCAGAAGGAGAAAGTTTTGAGGACTTTTTCGGCGAGTCCTTGTCAACGATCGATAACATGGTTGACCGCTCACCTGAGGGCAAACTGGAAATTGCCGGTGGTGTGATGCGCTACATGCACCACTGTAACTGGAAAATGCTGGTAGATAACCAAACCGATACCTGTCACCCAATGGTTGCGCACGAGTCCTCGGCGGGCACCGCCGTCAAAGTTTGGGAAAATGCACCAGAAGGCACGCCCAAACCCATGGCAGTTGAGCTTTTTGCTCCTTTCATGTCCCCTTACGAGTTCTTTGAGAACATGGGGATTCGCGTCTGGGAAAACGGTCATGGCCATACAGGGGTTGCGGACTCTATACATGCGGAATACTCCGATATTGACGGTTATTGGGACCAAATGGTTGCTGCTTATGGCGAAGAGCGCACCAAAGAAATCCTCGGTGATGTACGTCATAACACCGTGTACTTTCCTAACATCATGATCAAAGGCCCAATCCAAACCCTACGTATTTTTAAGCCCATTGCCGTAGACAAAACCTTAGTGGAGTCATGGACCTTCCGTTTAGTCGGCGCCCCCGACAAGCTCTTAGAGCGTACGCTCATGTATAACCGTCTCATCAACGCCCCCACCTCTGTGGTTGGTCATGATGACCTAGAGATGTACGAGCGCGCCCAGCAAGCCCTAAAAAGTCGCGGACGCGACTGGCTAAATGTGGGTCGACTGTATGACCCCGCTGAAAAAGAACAAAAAAATGTGGTTATTAATGGCACCAGCGAAATGCAAATGCGAGCTCAGTTCCGAGCGTGGTTGAAATACATGGGCATTGACGCCTAAACCTATAGCTCATTGATAGAAAGGACGCATCATGACACAACTTACCGCTCAAGATTTAATTGATTTTGTCTACCACGAAGCCGACCTGCTCGATGAACAACGTTTTGACGAGTGGCTCGATTTATTTACCGATGACGGCTACTACTGGATGCCGCTCGCGCACGGACAAACCGACCCCATTTTGCACGCCTCTTTACTCTACGAAGACAAGCTTTTGCTTCAGGTTCGTATTGAGCGTCTTGCTGGGCAACGTACCTTTTCGCAGCAACCTAAAAGCCGCTGCCACCATCTGCTACAACAGCCTCGCGTCATTCACTTTGATCCCAACGCCAAAGAGCATCAAGTACGCACTGCTTTTCACTACACCGAAACTCGAGGTGATGAGCAAACCTTTTATGTTGGCTGGGCAACGCATCACCTTGTCCAAGATAACGGCCAATTGCGCATCAAGCTCAAACGCGTCGATTTACTTAACTGCGATGCCCCCTTTGGCAACATTCAGCTGTTTATGTAGGAGAACACTGTGGGACAAACCATTTACGCCGCCTTTAAACAAAGCGCTCAGCAGTGGCCTGATCATGATTTTATGTTGGTGCTTCCGGAAACGGCTGATATCTATGGCATTGAAGCAGGCCCTATCCGCTACGCCCAAGCCCAAGCCCAAATTGATCAGCTCGCCGAACAGTATCAAAAAGCAGGCTATGGTCATGGCCATCGTGTAGGCATGCTTTTAGAAAATCGCCCAGCTTTTTTCTTACATTGGCTAGCGCTCAATAAGCTAGGGGCATCCATTGTGCCCATTAACCCAGATCTACGCGCAGCCGAGCTTGAATACCTGATCGGGCACTCAGAAATGATCTTAGCGGTAGCTACCTCTAATCGTCATGCGGATTTACAAGACGCCGCCGCCAAAGCAAAACAGCCCTTAGCGTTAATGACGCCTGAGCAAGCGGTTCCTTCCGCTTTAAGCCCTGCTCGCCATGCCGACCAAGCCATCACCATCGATAGTGAATGTGCGCTGATGTATACCTCCGGCACAACAGGCCGTCCTAAAGGCTGCATGCTCCCAAATCAATATTTCCATGATGCAGGAGACTGGTACGCGAATGTGGGGGGGCTCGCTACCCTTTATAAGGGTCGCGAACGCATGTTAACCCCCCTTCCATTATTTCACATGAATGCGCTGGCCTTTTCCGCCATGGCAATGATTAAAACGGGGGGCTGTCTTATCGTGTTAGATCGCTTTCATCCCCGTACATGGTGGGAATCCGTGCGCAAATCCGAAGCTACGGTCGTTCACTATCTAGGGGTTATGCCGGCGATTTTAATGAAGCTCGAAGCCACTGAAAGTGATAAAAACCACTCTGTACGCTTTGGTTTTGGAGCAGGCGTGGATGGCGCGCTGCATCAGCCTTTTGAGGCGCGTTTTGGCTTTCCGCTGCTCGAGGCTTGGGCCATGACCGAAACCGGTGCAGGCGCATGTATTATTGCCAACGAAGAACCACGCTTTATCGGTACCAACTGCTTTGGTAAAGAAAGCGATCAGGTTGAGGTGCGACTCGTTGATGACGAGGGTAACCCTGTGGCCAATGGGGTAGATGGCGAACTTCTCGTTCGTCACGCTGGACCAAATCCACGCCGTGGCTTTTTTGCTGGCTACTGGAAAGACCAAGCCGCAACAGAAGAAGCCTGGGCCAATGGCTGGTTTCACACGGGCGATATTGTACGCCGTGATGAGCAAGGTTATCTTCACTTCATTGATCGCAAACGAAATGTGATTCGTCGTAGTGGCGAAAACATTGCGGCCGTCGAAGTCGAAAATGTCATGCAACAATATGCGGCTATCCGTTCTATTGCTGTGGCGGCGGTTCCAGATGCAATACGCGGTGACGAGGTAATGGCGCTTATTGTTCCTAACAAACCCGTTGATAGCCACGCGGCCAAAGAACAATTGGCTACAGAAATTGTGCAATGGGGGCTCACGCAGTTAGCGTATTTTAAAGTACCCGGCTACATTGCTTTTGTTGACCAGCTTCCCCTCACTTCGACCAACAAAATCCAACGGGGTGAATTAAAAACACTTGCCCTATCACTGCTTGAGCACCCTGACTGTATCGATACCACTCACTTAAAAAAACGGCAGGAGGTTTAATGGTTACCCGCTCTGCTTATCGTGATGTGGTACTGGTTTGCCCCGTAACCATTCCTTATGTTCGCTTTTCCGAACAAAGCGCCCACCGTTGGCTAGGTACCGCCTTAAAACAGCTCCTTAGCCACAGTGGTTTACAGAAATCGAATATTGATGGCGTATGTGTATCAAGCTTCACCTTAGGTAATGATACCGCTGTGGGCTTAATGCAGCATTTTCAAATGAGCCCACGCTGGTTAGACCATATTCCGATGGGGGGAGCGAGCGGCGTTGTAGCCCTACGTCGGGCGGCACGAGCGGTGCAATGCGGTGATGCCACCGTCGTCGCCTGCATTGCGGGCGACACCAACCATCGT
The DNA here is from genome assembly GCA_012518715.1 of Alcaligenaceae bacterium. Taxonomy (GTDB): domain Bacteria; phylum Pseudomonadota; class Gammaproteobacteria; order Burkholderiales; family Burkholderiaceae_B; genus Paenalcaligenes; species Paenalcaligenes hermetiae. The sequence continues at coordinate 20,307 of JAAYRP010000104.1, forward strand.
GACTCCTTCAAACACACCGTAAGTGCTTTTTCACGCTTTTCTCAGGACGCGGTCTACCCCTATGGTGCAGCAGGGCCAAATGGCAGCTTTGCCCTACTCACCGATTACTATATGCGCCACTACGGGGCAACACGAGAGGACTTTGGTAAATTATGCGTCGCGCAGCGTGACAATGCTTTACGCAACCCACACGCTCTTATGAAAAAACCGCTCAGCCTAGAACAATATCTAGCTGCACGCCCCATTGCCGAGCCTATCCATTTATTTGACTGTGTTATGCCTTGCGCAGGCGCTGAAGGCTATTTAGTCATGCCTAAAGAGCTAGCCCAACGTCTGGACCTGCCTTTTGTTGAAATTCTCAGCACAATTGAACGCCATAATGCCTTTCCAGAAGACCCTGTGCAATATCGAGGCGGTTGGGCTATGGATGTGGATGAGCTCTATGACATGGCGCAGGTCACACCACAAGAGATCGATTTTTTAGAAACGTATGACGATTACCCCGTCATTAACGTGTTGCAGTTTGAGGACCTGGGCTTTTGCGCCAAAGGACATGGCCCGCAATTTATCCGCGACCATACCTTTACCATTGATGGCAGTTTTCCTTTTAATACCTCTGGCGGCCAGCTTTCGGTTGGTCAGGCCGGTGCCGCGGGTGGCTATTTAGGGCTCGTTCAAGCTTTACGTCAGCTCACTCATACCGCCCAAGCCACCCAAGTCGACAATGCCCGCATCGGTATGGTATCGGGTTTTGGCATGATTAACTACGACCGCGGTATTTGTACAGCCGCTACCATTTTAAAACGAGGTGATGCATGACACCGTCTTTACCTCCTAGCACGCGCAGCCCTGCTGCTGCAGGGCTAAGCCAAGCCGCCCAAAAACAACAGTTTGCCTTACAGGTTTGTAGTGAATGCCAAACGGTTCAATACCCCCCTCGGGATGTTTGTGCCCATTGCCTAGGGGATGCTTTGCCTTGGCAGCCCGTATCGCCATACGCCACGCTTATGGCCTCTACCACCTTACACCATAGTAATGAACCTTACTTTCAAGAAAAACTGCCCTGGCGTATCGGTACTGTTCAGTTAGACTGTGGTCCGGTTGCCATCGCGCACCTCTCTGCATCTTTACAAAGCGGTGACCGCGTCTGCGTCTCTTTAGAACTGGATCCCGCCGGTGTAGGTGTATTAGTCGCTCACCCCTTATCGCCAACACGTCATCAGGAGACCCAACCATGACAACTCCGTATACCGTCGTCATAACAGGAGGCAGCGCTGGCATTGGTGCCGATCTATGCCAACACTATCTTCAACAAGGTTATACCGTCATTTCTTTGGCGCGTAAAACCCTAGACCACCAGCACGCGCGCTTAGTGCAAATGCAAGTCGACCTACTGGATGAGACCGCCACCGCACAAGCAGCAGCGACAATTGCCGCCAATTATTCCGTTACACATTTTGTGCATAATGCGGGGGTGATTTGGCCCAACCTGATTGATGAAGTGCAAATTGACGAACTACAAGGTCTTACCCAAATTCATTTAGGTGCTGCTATTCAAATCATGCAAGCGATTTTACCTGCTATGCGTCAGCAACAATTTGGGCGCGTTGTATTGATGTCTTCACGGGGTGCTTTAGGCTTGCAAACGCGCACTGCCTACTCTGCTACCAAAGCCGGTATGATCGGGATGGCTCGCACCTGGGCATTAGAATTGGCTGACCAAGGCATTACCGTTAATGTGGTAGCCCCTGGTCCTATTCAAACCCCTATGTTTTATGACGTGGTCGAAGCCGGTAGTGAACGAGAAAAACAACTCGCCGCCAATATACCCGTAAAACGTCTAGGCCGTGTCGATGACATCACACGCGCTGTCAGTTTTTTTACTGATCCAGATAACAGTTTTATCACTGGACAAACCTTATATGTTTGCGGGGGAGCTAGCGTGGGCACCCTCACTATTTAACCCGATTAAGGGTTATTTTCTATTTACGTGGATTTATTAACAATTAAACTATTTAGAACAAAAACATTCCACTTAAAAGGCGTGATTATCACGCCTTTTATATCAGTATCAACTTGTCCTGGACGGAGACAATATGGACAATGACCTACCCGGTATGGAGCTACTGCGCACTCCCAGCGGCATCGTGCGCACCATTGAATCAATTCTTGATGCACTGTGCGTCGTGCTACTCATCCTCATGACCTGCATCACCACCATTGATGTGGTAGGACGCTATATTTTTCATGCGCCATTACATGGTGCTTATGAAAGCAACGAGCTCCTGCTTGGCATCCTTGTCTTTGCCGCGATTCCGCGTGTGACCTGGCACCAACAGCATCTAACAGTCACAGTCATTGATGGTTGGTTATCCCCTCTGATTCGACGCCTGCAGAAAAAAATCCTGTCATTGATTTCCGCCTCTGGCTTGGCGATTTTGAGCTATTTTCTGTGGCTGCATGGCAAACAGCTCGCCGACTACGGTGACATGAGTCACGCTTTGCAACTACCTATTGCCCCTTTTGCTTTTGCCATTGCTATTTTTACTGGCATTGCTGCCCTAGCCGCCTTTTTACATCTATTTATTAAGCAGCCATAAGCCAGAGCGAGGTGTCATTATGCTTATTTCTATTCTTGGCTTAGCCATATTAATGTTCAGCCTATTTATGGGCTTACCCATTGCTTGGGGCATGTTGCTCGTTGGCACGCTGGGTTTTAGCTATTTTACGGGCATTGAAGCCGCCTACACCATGGCTGCTCAAACTGCTTTCGATACTGGCATGAGCTATAGCTTTACGGTATTACCGTTGTTTATTTTAATGGGTAATCTGGTCAATGCCTCGGGGTTATCGCGTGATTTATACGCTGCCGCCAATGCTTTTATTGGACATTTACGCGGTGGCTTGGCCATGGCTACCATCATTGCTTGCGGAGCATTTAGTGCCTTGTCTGGTTCTAGTATGGCAACGACGGCAGCGATGAGCCGAGTCGCCATGCCCAATATGCGCAAATACCATTACGATGACCGTCTTGCCACAGGTAGTATTGCCGCGGGTGGTACCTTAGGGATCCTCATCCCACCCAGTGTAATCATGGTGGTCTATGGCATTCTTACCGAAACCGATATTGGTAAGCTCTTTGCCGCAGGCTTTTTGCCCGGTTTTATCGCCATGTTGATGTATCTACTAACGGTGGTCATTCTGACAACTATCAACCCAAAATTAGGACAGCCTGGCGAAAAAAGCACATGGAAACAACGGCTACACGCTACCAAAGGCGTATTA
>JAAYRP010000105.1 GCA_012518715.1 Alcaligenaceae bacterium
CCAATGCCGACAAAATCCGCGCCAAAATCGTGATCGAGGGCGCAAATGGCCCCACCACACCAGAGGCCGACGATATTCTGACCCAAAACGGTATTACCGTGGTGCCAGATGTCATCGCGAACGCCGGTGGTGTCACGGTTAGCTATTTTGAATGGGCACAAAATTTCTCCAGCTACTTCTGGGAAGAAGCCCTTATCAATGAGCGCTTAGGTCGTATGATGCGCGATGCATATCACGCCACAGCAGCCGTCGCTAAAACTCACAATGTGACCTTACGCACAGCGGCTTTCATCAGCGCCTGTACCCGCATTTTAGAAGCACGCGACCTGCGTGGCTTATATCCCTAAATACGTGCATGCGCGCTCTTTTTACCTGAATGCTAAGGGCTTTTCACCACGCGATATATTTGAACAGGCGCGTGGTGCGCCCGAAACGCAAAAGCCGTTTATAATACTGCTTTTAACTCTTTGCTACGGCCGAAACAGTGACCGTTCCTACTGATTCTGCGACCTGTGCGATACAGGTACACAACATTCATAAATCCTTTGGCGACCTACCTGTCCTAAAAGGGATTTCTTTCCAAGCCCAACAGGGCGATGTGCTATCCATTATTGGTGCTTCCGGTTCAGGTAAAAGCACGCTGCTGCGTTGCATCAACCACTTGGTCGTCCCTGATCAGGGCGAGATCCATATCGGTCAAGATATATTACGCAGCCACGCCAAACGTGATGGTACGATGGTCAGTAGCGACCCCAAACGGCTCGAAAAAGTGCGTGCCCGTCTAGGGATGGTGTTCCAAAACTTCAACTTATGGTCACATCGTACCGTTTTGCAAAACGTGATCGAAGGGCCTGTCCAAGTAAAAAAAATCGCCAAGGCGCAAGCCAGCGAATACGCTTTACATCTATTGGATAAAGTCGGTTTGGCTCACAAAGCTGCCGCTTACCCCTCTGAGCTTTCTGGTGGTCAACAACAACGCGTGGCAATAGCACGCGCTCTGGCCATGGATCCAGAGGTCATGTTGTTTGACGAGCCTACCTCGGCGCTGGACCCTGAAATGGTCGGCGAGGTCTTACGAGTTATTCGTCAACTGGCTGAAGAAGGCCGCACCATGATTTTGGTGACCCACGAAATGCAATTTGCCCGTGAAGTCTCCAACCATGCTATTTTTATGCACAATGGTTTGTGCGAAGAAGCTGGCACACCTGCTGCGCTTTTCGATCATCCACAATCCACGCGTTTACAGCAGTTTTTACAGCCTTTGGCTTAAAGGAGACCCTTATGAATCTGAAAAAAACCCTTATCGGGGCAGGACTTGCCCTGTTTAGCGTTGCCAGCATCGCCGCAACCTCTTATAAAATCGGCACCGAAGGCGGCTACCCCCCGTGGAGTATGGTAGATGCCGCAGGCAACGTCACTGGCTTTGATGCGGATGTAGGCGCCGCACTCTGTAAAAAACTGGACGCGGACTGTCAGTTCGTGGTGCAAGCCTTTGATAGCTTAATTCCTTCGTTAAGCGCAAACCGTTTCGACCTGATTATTTCTGGTATGTCCTATACTCCTGAGCGAGCCAAGCGTATTAACTTTAGCTTGCCTTACGCGGTAGAAGACGCCATTTTTATTCTTAAAGCCGATACCCCTGCCATTAAAGCCGATTCCGCCGAAAGCATCTACACCGATTTGGCGGGTAAAACCATTGGCGTCCAAGGCGGCACCACACATGGCGCTTTTCTTGCCAAGGTAGCCCCAAAAGTCAATATCAAAGACTACGAGACCCTTGATCAAATGCAGATTGACTTGGACTCTGGACGCTTAGACGGCACCTTTGCTGACTTGACTTCGCAGTCACGCTTTTTAAAGCAAATGAATACCACAGATTATGCACTAACCGAAACCGTCATCAAGGGCTCTTCTGACCCCGAAACCTTAGGCTATGGCATTGCTGTGGGGATTCACAAAGACAATGCTGACTTAAAAGCCCGTGTGGATGCTGCACTCTGCGAGCTCATCGAAGACGGGACCATTAAAAGCGCCAGCGAAAAATGGTTCGACATTGATATCGCTAACTATGATGCGTGCAAGTAAGGCCTAACGACGGATAACCATGCTGGAAACCCTGTTACGCATCCTCAACGATGGTTGGGGCTGGATGTTTTTGCGCGGTGCTGCCATGACCTTATTTATTTCAGTCTTGGGCATGGCACTCGGTGTGCTCATCGGTGTAACCGGTGCCAGCATTAAACTAAACGGCCCGCGGTGGTTAAGCGGGCTGGTTAGCGTCTACACCACCATTACTCGCAGTATTCCCGAACTGCTTATTATTTACCTATTGTTTTTTGGCTCGATTCACTCTGTTAGCCAACTAGGTGATTTTTTCCAAATGGAAGAACTCATCAACCGCTGGTTTCCTGCCGCGGTGGGTATTTTAGCAATAGGCTTAGTGGCAGGTTCTTATAGCGTAGAAGTGTTTCGGGGTGCTTTACAAGCGATTCCTACCGGTCAAATCGAGGCCGCAAAAGCCATTGGTATGTCGCGCTGGCAGCGTTTATGGCGCGTCGTTATTCCACAAATGACATGGTTTGCTTTGCCCGGGTGCAATAACGTGTGGCAAACTGCCCTCAAAGACACGGCGCTGATTGCTCTGGTTGGTCTCGTTGAAATCATGCGTGCGGCACAGCTTGGCGCCGCTGCTATGCGCGAGCCTTTAGCCATGTATTTAATTGCCGGCTTTTTGTTTTTTATTATTGGTATAGGTAGTCAGGCCTTGTTTGTCATCGCAGAAAAATACGCCGGTCGTGGCATGAGAGCCGTGGCATGATGAGTTGGGACGAGTTTTCTTACACCATAGGTGTGCTATGGAAAGGCTTTGGGCTGACTTTGTATATTGGCCTATGGGGGATTGCTCTATCGCTTTTGCTTGGCGTTGGGTTAGCGTTGATGCGTTTATCCAATCAACGCATATTACGTGCCGTGGCGTTTAGCTACAGCACGGCTTTTCGGGGCACGCCTTTATTAGTGCAGTTATTTTTACTGTATTACGGCGTAGGCATGATCAGCTGGGTCAAACAAGTCCCCTTTTTATGGTGGTTATTTAGTGATGGTACCCGCACGGCGATTTTAGCGATTGCACTCAATAGTGGCGCATATGTGGGTGAAGTCTTTCGTGGGGGCTTTCAGGCCGTGCCCAAAGGACAAATCGAAGCCGCTCAAGCCATTGGCATGTCTGCCTGGCAGTGTTTTAAACGGGTGCGTTTACCCCTTGCTATACGCCAAGCCCTGCCTGCCTATAGCAACGAAATTGTTATTGCTATCAAAGGCACGAGTTTAGCTTCTACCATTGCAGTGCTTGAGCTCACCGGCTACGCTCGCCGTATTATGAGTCAAAACTATGCCATCGTTGAAACCTTTGTGATTGCTGGGCTATTGTATTTGGCCATTAACTTTAGCTTATTAGCCATTATTCATCTAATTGAGCGGCAATTACATCTAAAACCCTCTGGCTAACCCTCTTGGGGCGTAGTATGTCTAAAAAAAACATTGCTATAGTCACAACCGGAGGCACAATTGCCGCGCATCACCCCAATCAAACCCATTTGGGAGACTACGTGGTAGAGCAATCTGCCCACGACCTGATTGCCGCCGTGCCGGGGTTAACAGATCTCGCCACCCTAACGCTGCATGAGGTCAGTCATATTGATAGCCGCGATATGAGTTTCGCGATTCAGCACCGATTGATCCAAACCGTACAACAGCTTGTGGACCAAGACACCGTTGATGGCGTTGTGATCACTCATGGTACCGATACCCTCGAAGAAACTGCCCTGCTTTTGCACTGGTGCATCAAAAGCCCTAAGCCTGTGGTGGTCACAGGTGCCATGCGCCCTGCCTCGGCTTTAAGTGCCGACGGTCCATTAAATCTATATCATGCCGTTTTAACGGCTTGTACCGAAGCCGCACAAGGCCTTGGCACCCTGGTTTTAATGAACGATCAGCTCTTTAGTGCACGCTTTGTACAAAAAACGCATACCTCTATGCCGGATGCTTTTGGGGCCCCCGCAGCTGGAGCCCTAGGGCTGGTCAGTCAGGGACGAGTCTATATCCACCATGCCCCCCGCCCTGCCTTTGGTAAGGCATGTGCGCTACAACTGCCTGCTACCCCTCATCTGCCCCGTGTTGATCTGATTTATGATTATGTCGACGCCCCCCTTGCCTTGTATCAGGCTGCCGTGGATACCGGCGCACAAGCCTTGGTCATCGCCGCCGTCGGCAATGGTAGCTTGAGCCCCTCTGCGCGTGCAGGTGCCCTGTATGCCGCCGAAAAAGGGGTGCTTTGTGTGCGCGCCAGCCGTATCCCCAATGGTCCAGTTGCGCCTTCGGAGCAAGATAAGCGCTACCATACCCTGCCCGCCTATCAGTTTTCAGCACTAGCGGCGCGCAGTCTGTGTGCGTTAGCCCTTGCTCAGTCCGCCGATCGCCAACAAATCCACCATTATTTACAACACTACTAAGACTTCACCGTTGGCAAGCAAGCTAACTGCTGCTGGCTGGTAAATACGCGATACTCGTGACTGATCGGGTCGATAAAAGCAATAGAGCGCGCTAATAGCTGCAAAGGATGGCTAAAATCGTCAGCTGCCAATGGCGGCTGCCCTGGGGGATAATAGCTATCATGAATAATCGGTGTGCCTAGCGCATGTAAATGCACACGCAGCTGATGTTTACGTCCTGTGCTGGGCTGTAATTTGTACCAGCCCAAAACACCGTGATCGGGGTCCTGCCACGTGCGCAGCAAGGAAATAAACGTATCACTATTGGGCTCACCCGCTACCTCTTTCATCAAAAACTGCCCTTTAGGTGCCACGATACGGCTGCGGTATTGCAAAGGAAACTGAACTACCCTAGAAACTGGGGCAATGGCTTCATAAACCTTATCCACTAATTGGCTTTGAAAAAGGCTCTGATATGCTCCACGCAAGGCGGGCTGCCGACAAAATAATAAGACACCAGCCGTTTCGCGATCAAGACGATGCAAAGGGGTAATAGTGGCATCATCAAACAACTGGCGCACACGCGTTAGCGCCGTATGCTGCAAATACTGCCCCCCCGGTATAGAAGCTAAAAAATGGGGTTTATCCACGGCGATCAGTGTGTCATCTGCATATAAAATCGGCATCGCAAAAGGCACGGGGACCTCGTTTTCCACATAGCGGTAATACCAGAGCCACTGCTGAGGCCGATACGGTGTATGAAAATGCACAGGCTTACCCTGCGCATCCACAATATCCCCTTGCGCTAGGCGTTTGTGTAACGCTTCTGGCGCCACATGCTCAAAGCGCTGCAGTAAAAACTCGCCCACATAATGCCAGTCACCCTCTGGTAACCAAACGCGGCTAGGTGCAATCCCATTTTTAACAGCAAGAGGGGCCTGAAGCCCCCCTTGTTGCCCTGCGGTTTCTTTCATGTCGTTATCCTAGGCTGATCTTATATACTCTGACCAGCTTGTAACACCGGCTGAGGCTCCGTTCTGAGACGAGCCCCCTGACGCCACCAAATTAACCATAAAATCAATAAAGCAGGAATATACACCAAATACTCAGAGGGGCGCTGCGGATTCAGCTGCTTTACCGCCACCACGTCCCAACCTTGTTCCCAACCCGCTCGACGCGCCTGGCTCCCAAAGCTGATGTTTGAAATCTGCACCATATCCCCAAACGCCATCAAACCAATGCCAGCATCGGCTAAACGTTTACGCCCAGCCGCTTGGGTATCCAGATCGGTTGCGCCTTCTGGTAAAGGGGGTAAGACCGTACCTACCGTTTTGCGTAGCTCGTCCCCTTCTAAGTTCATGCCCTCGATTTCCACAACAAAACGTTTACCGGGCGCCAGATCCGCTGCGACCTCGTAGATCTGAGAAGGAGCTACCGACAGATATTTAGGTTGGTAATAATCCATAAACCAATCGGGGCGGAACAACATAAATGTCGCCACCAAGCACAGGATAATTTCAATGGGTTTGGACTTAACGCGCATCCACCCCATGGTTGCTGCCGCAAAAGCTAATGAGCCAATAATGGATCCCACCACCACAAAAACCAACTCGTACCAACTGTCTATGCCTATTAGCAACAGAAGTGGATTAAAGATAAACATAAAAGGCAACACCGCCGTGCGCATCGCATATTTCACCCCTTGAATACCAATGCGTAACGGGTCTTCACCAGCAATCGCCGCCGCTGCAAATGTCGCCAAACCCACTGGGGGGGTAATATCAGCCATCAGCCCATAATAAAACACAAACATATGCACAGCGATCAAGGGGATAATCAACCCATTCTGCGCCCCAAGCTCCACCACCACCGGTGCCATGAGCGTGGCCATCAAAATGTAGTTAGCGGTAGTAGGCATGCCTAAACCTAAGATTAAACACACCAACGCCGTAAAGCCCAACATGAGCAATACATTGCCCATAGAAACCAGCTCTACAAAAGCGGTCATGCGTAGGCCCAAGCCGGTTAAGGTGATCGCCCCCACAATCAGCCCAGCCGTACCACATGCCAGAGCGATCCCAATCATGTTACGCGCGCCCGCTTGCAGACCATCGATAGCGTCTCGCAACCCCTGTACAAAAGCAGCGCTAATCTGTTGTTGACGGAAAAAGGCTTGCAGTGGACGCCGTGTCACCATAAGAACCAACATCGCCACTACCGCCCAAAAAGCGGATAGCCCAGGGGATAAGCGCTCAATGGTCAAACTCCACACCAAAATACCGATAGGAATAAGAAAAAATAAACCAGTGCGTACCGTGGGCCAGACATCTGGACGAACAGGATCTGTCACACTGACCGTATCAGGTAAGTCTGGGTGACGTGAGGCCATCCAGACCAAGCCCACATAGAGCAACGCCAGCAGCGTGACCAAGATGCCAAAAGCCTGCTGTGGGAACAGCCGTTGTGTGCCCACCCCAATCCAATAAATAGCGGCAATCACGATCAGCGTACCGGATACCCCCATACCGATGCGAGCGACTTTTTGGATTAAGGTGCGTGGTGTGGCCGCTGCCATCATTGGCTGAATCCCTA
>JAAYRP010000106.1 GCA_012518715.1 Alcaligenaceae bacterium
AGCCAATTTCTTGAGAAATACTTTTCTCGGGTTTGAGATTTGGGTTTCCTACGATGACGGCAGGCTCACCGCCCCCACCAGTGATTTGACCCCAATCGGCGACAGCGGCACGCAGGCCAGGTGCTTTAAAGCCAGTTGAAACCCCTGCTTTAAAGGTAAACTGCTCGGTTGCATGCCAGACGCCGTATAAACGGGGAGTCCAGTGATTACCGTAGTTTTCATCATGGGTTAAACGAAGCCCGCCTGTAAGACTAAAATTAGGGTGTAACATCCACTCATCTTCGATAAAGGCCGCCCATTGATAACGCGATAGGTGACTGACCTCTGGTTTATATTGATTATTGGTGTCATCTAGCTTTTCTTTTAAATATTGCAGCCCAAAACTTAGCATATGGTGTTCAGCTGCTAGACTCCACTGTGTGTTGGCCTCTATGTTTTTGATGAACATATCACGACCTGGGTTTTTGGTGTCTTCTTGTTGAATGAAGCTTTCTGAGCGTAATTGCCCCCAGCGTCCGTAGTGGGTGAGACCATAGTGATTGCGCGAGTACTTGCTTTCGGAAATGCTATTCGGTGTGCAGCGGCCCCCTTGGCAAGATTCTGTGGCTGAGCTTTTGCCGGGGTGGCTGGTACGATCTTGTAGGGTGCGCCCGACCTCTGCGACGAGATCATGGTGTTGACTGGGACTAAGGGTGAATTTTACTGTGCCAGAGCGTGTGTCTTGTTTATTAAAGCCATTGATAAACTTATCTTCTTTGCGCAATGTTTTTTGGCCATAAATTTGCACGCCTAATAGGTCCTCTTTGATTGGACCGGCGACATAAAAATTGCCCTGATAGATATTGCCAGAATCAGAGTCCTCTTGGAAAGTGCCTTCGGTACGCAATGACCCTGTCCACTCATTGGTTATTTTACGAGTGATGATGTTGATGACGCCCCCCATGGCTTCGGAGCCATATAGCGAAGACATTGGGCCACGAACGACTTCAATACGCTCAATGGCTTGCATGGGGGGTAGCCACCCTTGCTCAATGCCGGAACCGTCACTATTAGGGCGTGTTTCACGCGTATTTTGTCGTTTACCATCAACCAGAATCAAGGTATAGCCTGCAGCCATGCCTCGGATACTGATATCACTATTACTCCCGCCCCCCGTGATAACCACTCCAGGAACATCTTTTAAAGCGTCTGTTATATCTTTGTACGCTTTTTTTTCTAACTCCTCACGAGAGATCACACTAATCGAGGCGGGGGCATCTTCGATTTGCTGTTCAAAACCCGAGGCAGTGACCACCACATTTTGCAGTTGCGTCACACTGCTGTCGGTGCTTTGTGCAAAAGCGTAGGGGGTAAAAGCGAGCGCGACGCCGAAAGCACTCAAGCCAAGTCGATACTGTGGGCGTAGCGGCAAGGGAAGTTGTTGCATAGTTAACCTTAATCGTAATATTTAGTAGTAATGTTTTTGATAATGATAATTATTATCATTTGAATAATAGGATAAGTACCACAAAAAATAAAGTGCTCTGGGCCAAAATGGGGCACTTATAATAAGCAGATCAAATCAAGGGAAGTGAGGGGAGAATGCGTGGTCACCAGTGGCTTTTAGGCTTGGGCTTGTGGATGATGGTAGGGCTAGCTTATGCAGCGGTTTTGCAACACGTACAACCGGGGGTAGGTACGATTGATGAAGATCAGGCTTTTATTTTACATTTTGATCAGCCTGTTACCGCAGCTCAGCTGACGGAGCATAGTTATTGCCAAAGCAGTGCCTTAGGTGAACGTATACCTTTACAAGTTGTGCCTATGGAGCAAGCACAGGCGCTGCTTCAAGAGCAAAGTTACATGTATGAGGCAGATCGGGCAGATCAATTCTTGGTGATGCAGTGTGCCCAACGTTTGGCGTCGGGCTCTGAGCTTGTTTTGCAGCTGCGTGATCAGAGACAACGTAGCCTGGTACCCAAAGTATTTTATGGCGACCAGCCTGGTCTGCATTTTCAAGTACGGGGGCCATTACGGGTACAGCTGTGGTGCGACAAAACGCGTAGCACAGCGGATTGTAATCCTTTACGCCCGCTGCGGCTCCAGTTTTCGGCACCAGTTCCAACTGCGTTTTTAACTGCCTTACGCTTACGTGCGAAAGATGGGCAGCAGATAGCACCTGTACCTTTTTCAGAGCCGGTCGCCTGGAGTGATAGTGTGGAATTCCCAGCTACCTATAAGGAACTTGCTACGTTTGTTTGGGATATGCCAGCAACAGGAGCTGGGGTGCGTGATGATGCGCAGCGTGCTTTATCCAATCCAGATTTTTTTCAACTGCCGGTCAAAACGGCGGCGATGCCTCCTTTGCTTAAGTTCGCTTATGAGGGCATGGGAGTCATAGAGCGATTTGCAGAGCATCCTCCTACCTCAGAGCCTGAGCCAGCCTTGGTTCCTGTTGCGATTCGAGGGGTAGATGCGGCTATTTTTACTCAGCAAAATCAGGCGACGGCTGGGCAGTTGCGTTATTTGCATTTGACCCAGGCACAGGACATGCTGCAATGGTACGCGCGTTTACAGCGCGTGGGCGACTATGCTCTCTCAGAGAATCAACTTGAGGCCGCATGGCGTTTACAAGGGTGGCAAGAGGCGTCTCATGGCGCGGCGCTTAGCCCTGCAAGCCGCTCAATTTTTACGGTAACACAAACAGAAACACAACAAATAACGTTGCCAGCACCACCTGCATTGGCAGAAAAAGAGACTGAGTTAATCGGTGTGCCTTTAAGTGCGCCGGGGTTTTATGTGCTAGAAGCACAGTCTTCGCGCTTAGGTGAGGCTTATTTGAGTGATCACGAAGCGATGTATGTACGCAGTGCCGTATTGCTGACTAATTTAGCTGTACATAGCAAAATGGCCAATGGGCAGTTGCGAGTGTGGGTGACGCGTTTAGATAACGCTCAACCCGTCGCCCAAGCTCAAATTATGGTACTTGACGGTATAGGGAATACAGTGGCCCAAGGGGTAACGGACGATTCCGGACAATGGGCGTGGGAAGAGGCAACAGAAGCGAACTATTATGAGCAAACTGGGTTAGATGGTTATTTTATCAGTGCAGCGATAGGGGCGAATCATGCTGATGCCTATGGGCAAGCCGATCAAAGTTTTGTGATGACCTCATGGGATAGGGGGCTTGAGGCGTGGCGTTTTCAGTTGCCTTATTACTATGCAGGGGGCAATGCGGCCGAAGTAGCCCATACGGTGGTCGACCGACCGCTATTTTTAGCTGGGGAAACGGCGCACTTTAAGCATTATTGGCGTGGACAACCAGCTCAAGACTTATCTGCGTTCTTACCTGAAATGCGCTTGCGTCATGCAGGGAGTGGAGCAGAGTTTATTCAACCTTTGCATTGGCAGCAATCTTCTACTGGGGCATGGTACGCAGAAAATACGCAAATTTTGACGGCGTCCATGCTATTAGGAACTTATGAGGTCTGGTTACAGGGGGAACAAGCCGCTTTTCAAACGGCCTCCTTACGTGTAGAGGCATTTAAGCGCCCTTATATAGATGGTCGACTAGCGCTTACGTCTATACAGCCAGCGCAACCCTTGCTAGTTGGGGAAAGTGAGACGGTACTTGATGCACAGTTGCATTACATAGCAGGAGGGGTGGCAGCGCATCTTCCCTTACAAGTAAGTGCTTTGTTACATCCTTTGGCGCCAGATTTTGCGGGCTATGAGGAGTATGATTTTAATCCTGTTCTGGGCGCACCACGGCCACAAGCCTTATTAGATAAAAAGCCATTGTTTTTGGACCATCAAGGTAGTGCACAGATGGCACTCACTCTGCCTGCGGTATCCTCTCCGCAGTCGTTAGTTATGAGCGCACAGTTCAGGGATCCAAGCGGTCAAATCCAAACACTCACCCAGCAGCAACGCATTTGGCCGTCACAGGTGGTGGTTGGCGTACGGCATGCTTACTGGGAAGAGTCAAACACAGCTCATGTTCATGGCGTAGTATTAAGCCCTAGCGGCCAAACGGTTGCAAATCAACCCATCACCATTTCGGCACAAAGACAATCTTTTTATACAACCCGACAACGCATGGTGGGCGGGTTTTATCGTTATGAGCATCATGAGCAACGCGAATCGTTAGGACAAGTGTGTCAAACACAAAGTGATGGCGATGGCCGATGGCAATGTGTGATTCATGTACCACAAGGTGGGCAGCTCATATTACATAGCCAAAGTCTGGATGCGGAGCAGCGACCCTATACGGCAGAGACCCAGCTATGGTTAGGGGATAGAGCACCAGCTGCACTGGGCGCCAATCATGATCGCATGGACATATTAGCAGATAAAAAATCTGCGCAACCGGGTGATACCGTTCGCTTTCAGGTGCAGATGCCTTTTGAGCAGGCCTCCGCATGGGTGGCGGTAGAGCGTGATCGCATTTTACATACGCAGTGGGTAAGCTTGACGCGAGAGCAGCCTTATTTTGATTTAACCGTAGAGCCGTCATGGGGCCCCAACGTGTATGTGTCTGTGCTAGCGGTACGGGGGCGTCAGTACGCTGTGTCGTGGCGAGATCTGATACAAGGGGACTGGAAAACGCCGTTGCAGTGGTATCAACGATATAAAAGTGCGGCAAAGCAATTGCCGACGACAACGGTGGACTTAGCTAAACCCAGCTTTAGGTATGGGGTGACGCGTTTAGCGGTGGCAAATCATGCCCATACGCTTCAGGTAAGTTTACAGCCTGAGCAGTCTATTTATAGGGTGGGGCAAACTGCTCGCTTTCGTGTGCAAGCACAACTGCCCTCTGGTGAGCCCGCAGCGAACGCTTCAGTATTGTTAGTGGGTGTAGATCAAGCACTTTTAGCATTAAGAAAAAATACAACGTGGGAATTGTTAGGGGCTATGTATCCCGAAGTGGGCTATGGAGTCCGAACAG
>JAAYRP010000107.1 GCA_012518715.1 Alcaligenaceae bacterium
AAAACTGAAAGCCGATTTGGCTTTTATTGAAGAAGACTGGATCAAAGCCGCCAAAAAGAAAAACGTGGATGGCCAAGCCGCACTCCAATTTTACCGCGAACAAATCCAAGCACTTAGCCAGCCTTAATTTTTCTCTCACTCTTTTATACGCCCATCGTCATGATGGGCTTTTTTTTTGCAGAAAGCTTTAAATCTAAACAAAAATTTCTTTTTCTATATCAATCGCTTATGAATGCCTTATGAAAAACCGCTGGGGTTTTCCCTAAAAAAGACAAGTATTTGCACTAAGTGGATAAGCCCTGCCAAAACTGGATAGACCAATAAAAGTCATAACCCTACCATCTAAATCATTCACAACTAAACAATAAAAGCGTAAAGGTGGAGACAATGGTTAAAACAAAATATCTGACATGTGCACTAAGCTGTGCCGCCCTTGTTGGCTTGTCTTATAACGCGCACGCCATCGAAGGAAATGGGCTTCCTATTTATCCAGATGGTTTGGAATCCTATATGTCAGGCGCTTTACCAGGACCAGGAGTACACCTACTTATGTACGGTGGCACCATGCGTTACAACTCCGTCCGTGATCGTCATGGTGACAAAATCCCTGTTCCTGATTTTAAAGTCGAGGTCGGCATGGTCGCACCTCGGGTCGTTTGGGTAACACCGCAACAAGTCGCCGGTGGGCAGCTGGCTTTTCATGCGCTATTTCCCTTACTGACCGTTAAAGAGCAAGCCATGGGAATGAGCAAACGCCGCTCCGGTCTAGGCGACATTGCCTTTGGTCCAGCTCTAGGCTACCACTTTAGCGATGCTGCACATGCAGTCATCGGTGTGGATTTTGTTGCTCCTACAGGACGCTACAAAAAAGGTGAAATGGCCAACCTGGGTCGTAACTACTGGACGATCCAACCTGCTGCGGCATTTACCTATACCCAGCCCAAAGGAGTGAATTTCGATATCAAAGCCATGGTGGATTTCAACATGAATAACAGCGATACCCATACCCGTACCGGGCACGCTATTCATGCTGACTATGCACTCGGTTATGGCTTTGGTAATGGTTGGGTCGCAGGCATTGGGGGATATGCCTATCAGCAATTTAAAAAAGATAGTGGACCTTTAGCTGGGGATGGTAAAGCGCGTGCCTTTGGCATTGGCCCAACCTTGCGCTATGCCAACCCTAACGGCTGGCTTTTTACCGCGAAATGGCAGCAAGACGTTGGGGTTCGTAGTCGCCCCAAAGGCCATCAATTCCTCGTTAAAGCCGCTATCCCATTTTAACTAATCTCTATCGGAGCTGACCATGAAAGGTTTAGAAAACAAAGTATTTATTGTCACAGGCGGCGCCACTCTAATTGGTGCTGGTGTGGTGCAAGTGCTACGCCAATATGGCGCTCGCGTTGCCGTATTTGATATTGACAAGGTGGGCGGGGCAGCGGCCGTTGGCCAAGATGAACAAGTAGCACGCTTCTGGCACGTTGATATTACGGATAATGATGCCATTACTGCTGCCACTGCAGAAGTAAGCCAACACTTTGGTCGTATCGATGGCTTAGTCAATCTGGCCTGTTCTTACCTAGATGAAGGAATGAACTCAAGCCGTGAGGATTGGCTCACCGCCCTCAATATTAACGTTGTCAGCTCCGTAGAAATGAGCAAAATTGTTCGCCCTTATCTGCAAGCACAGCAAGGGGGAGCGATTGTGAATTTCACCTCCATTTCTTCTTCTATTGCCCAAACAGGGCGCTGGCTCTACCCCGTTTCTAAAGCCGCAATTTTGCAGTTAACCCGCAGCTTAGCGATGGATTTTGCGGCGGATCATATCCGTGTCAACTCTGTGTCCCCCGGCTGGACCTGGTCGCGCGTCATGGACGAAATCACCGGGGGTGACCGGGCCAAAACAGATCAAGTGGCCGCACCGTTCCATATGCTTGGGCGTGTCGGCAACCCAGAAGAAGTGGGCGAAGTGGTGGCTTTTCTTCTCTCCGATGCAGCAAGCTTTGTCACCGGTGCTGATTATGCCGTCGATGGTGGTTATTCCGCCATGGGCCCCGAACAAAACGTACCCGCTATCCCTAAACTCGCGGAGTAAGTGCGTCTCATTTTCCATGATTCTCTGATAGATAACAGGAGACTTTACTATGCGTAAAATCGCTATTATTGGTGGCGGACAAGCCGGTATGCCGGTTGCTTTTGGCCTGCTAGAAAAAGGTTATGAGGTAGCGGTATACACCAACCGCACTCCCGATCAAATCCGTGAAGGTCGCGTCATGTCGAGTCAGTGTATGTTTGCCAATGCACTCGACGTAGAGCGCCGTTTAGGCATTAACTTTTGGGAAGATGAATGCCCTCCGGTAGAAGGGATCGGCTTTGCCTTACCTGATCCAGAAAAACCCGATACCAAAGCCGTAGATTGGAGCGGACGCCTTGATCGCGTCGCCCAAGCCACTGACCAACGCATTAAAATGCCCGTCTGGTTAGAGGAATTTGAAAAACGGGGTGGCCGCGTTGTTATTGAAGACGTGGGCATTGCCGAAATGGAACGTATCAGCAACGAATATGATCTAACCGTTTTAGCGGCTGGTAAAGGCGAAGTCGTACGCTTATTAGAGCGCGATCCCTCTCGCTCTCCTTTTGACAAGCCCCAACGCGCTTTGGCACTTACCTATGTCCATGGTTTAGAGCCCACCCCCGAATACTCCCGCGTTTCCTTTAACTTTATCCCAGGTGTGGGTGAATATTTTGTGTTCCCCTCCTTAACGCTATCAGGACCATGCGATATCATGGTATTTGAAGGCGTGCCCGGTGGTCCTTTAGATCGCTTCCGCGATGCCCAAAGCCCGCAAGAACACTTTGAGCGCAGCGTCTCTTTCTTACAAGAGTTCTTACCTTGGGAAGGCGACCGCGCTCGTAACTGTGAGCTTACCGATGATCAAGGCTATTTAGCGGGCAGCTTCCCTCCCACAGTGCGCAAACCCGTACTGACCTTGCCTTCTGGCAACATTGTGTTGGGTATGGGTGATGCGGTCGTAGTCAATGACCCCATTACAGGTCAGGGTTCCAACAACGCCGCTAAATGTGCTCAGGTATATTTAGATAGTATTTTAGAACGCGGCGAGCAGCCTTTTGATCGTCAATGGATGGAAAGCACGTTTGAAAAATACTGGGAGTATGCCAATCGCGTGGTGACATGGACAAACTCCATGCTCTTGCCTCCTACCCCTCAAGCGCTCGCTTTGTTAACCGGTGCAGAAAAACACCCACGTTTAGCGCACTTTATGGCAAATGCTTTTGATCATCCACCCGTGCTGTTCCCTGCGTGGGCTGATCTCACCGAGGCTGAAAAGTTAATCCAAGCCAAAGCTCAAGAGCCCGTGACTGCATAGTTGTATTAATAAGGAGTTATTTTCATGTCTAATCAGGCCACCTCATCCTCAGATAGCTCTGTCAATATTTTTGACAGCCGTGCATTTCGACAAGCCTTAGGTTGCTTTCCTACTGGTGTCGCTATTGTAACCACCCGCACACCTGAAGGGCGGCCTGTGGGCTTGACTATTAACTCGTTTAGCTCGCTTTCTTTGGAACCCCCTTTGATTATGTGGAGCTTGGTTAATCACTCCCCTAGCCGCGCGTTTTTTGAAAACTGCAATTATTTTGCTATTAATATTATTAACAGTAAGCAAACTGAGGCAGCGCTAGGATTTGCCAACTCAAAAATCGAAGATAAGTTCGCTTTGGTCTCTCATGCTGACGGTGAGGAAGGCGTGCCTTTAATTGATGATTGCGTTGCCACCTTCGTCTGTGAAAACTATCGTCAATACGAAGGCGGCGATCACACGATCTTTATCGGACGCGTGGTTCGCCATAGTACCATCACTGAACATGAGCCGGCTGTTTTTCACCGCGGTAAGTTCACTCGTCTTAGCGAATAATAAAACCCACTGAGGAGACATCCATGCAATCCAAATCAGACGTGGTCATTGTAGGCAGCGGCATGAATTCATTAAGTTGTGCAGCGCTTCTATCACAACGCGGCTTACGCGTCACAGTTTTAGAGCGTAACCCCATCGCGGGGGGCTGCATACGCACCGAGGAACTCTTTCCCGGGTTCACTCACGATGTGTTTTCTAGCTGGTACCCCCTATTTGTAGGCGGTGCAGCCTATGCCGAGCTCGCACCAGCTTTAAAAGAAGCTGGGCTCGAGTTTGTACAGAGTGACTATAGTACGGGCTTGGCCACGCCAGACGGCATAGGCATTGCCTTACGTCAAGACATGGATGACACCATTCAAAGACTTAACCAAATCGCTCCGGGTGATGGCGATGCAATAGGACAAGCCGCCGCACGCTTATTTGGCCCGGATGCGGGTTTAGTTTTTGGTCTAATGGGCGGTGAGCCATACAGCTGGGACACCAGTAAGCTAGTGTTTAAATCATGGCGCGAGCGCGGCATCGATGGCATGATGCACTTTGCCTCGCAGTCCCTAGAAAACTTCAGACGTTGGGCAGAACGCGAGCTTTCTGGGGATGCAACCCGCGCCATGATTGCCCCTTGGGTACTTCACAGCGGATTAGGCCCTGACGAAGCCACATCGTCTTTAATTGGCAAATTAACCTTTTCTGCTGTCGTTGCAGGGGGTATGCCTGTAGTAAAAGGCGGTAGCTACAATATCGTCAAAGCCTTTACTCAACTTATCGAAAAAGCCGGTGGGCAAGTATTAACGGGCAAACATGTGGATCAAATCCTCATCGAAAATAACAAAGCCACAGGCGTACGGGTCGGTTCTGAACAATATTTAGCCAGCAAAGCCGTTGTCTGTAACGTCACACCCAACCAGCTTTATGAACAACTCATTCCTAATGCCGAACAGCGCTACAAAGATCACGCTCGTGCTTACCGTTATGGACGCGGTGGCATGCAAATCCACTTTGCGCTTAAAGAAAAACCCACTTGGATTAACCCCGAACTCATTCATGTACCTATGGTGCATGTGACCGAAAGCATGGAGCAGGTCTGTGCCTCGGTCGTCGAAGCCAATAACGGTTGGCTCCCACGCAAGCCGACTTTAGCGGTGGGGCAACCGCTTGCCGTAGACCCTAGCCGTGCCCCCGATGGCTCGTGGATTTTATGGGTACAAATGCAAGACATGCCCTCTACGATTAAAGCAGATGCGGCCGATGAAATTACCATCCCCACCGATGGCAAATGGAATGAAGAGGTACGCGAAGCCATGGTAGAGCGCGTCAAGCAACGTTTAGAAAGCGTGATGCCCGGCTGGAGTCAACATATTATTGGGCACAAAGCCTTTAGCCCAGCCGATTTAGAGCAGTGGAACATCAACCTGGTGGGTGGGGATCCTTATTCGGGGGTATGCTCACCCGATCAGTTTTTCTTTATGCGCCCCTTTGCCGGCGAAGCTAAAGCACGCACCGGTAAAACCCCTATCGCCAATCTACATCATATTGGTGCCTCGGTTCACCCTGGTCCAGGTTTAGGAGGGCAATCCGGTTATTTAGCAGCGAACCGCATTGCTAAAAAATAGATCTATCGGCGCTACATTTCGTGGCGCCGACGCTGCAGCGTTTGACTAGGGGTTTCACCAAAACGCTGTTTATATTCTGCACTAAAGCGCCCTTGGTGCATAAACCCCCAACGCAAGGCTACTTGCGCTACTGAAACGTTGGGATCCAAACTATGCAGCAAATCATGACGAGCTCGATCCAATCGAATCTGACGTAGGTATTGCATAGGACTAATGCCACAATACTCTTGAAAACCTGCATGTAAAGTACGAATACTGACCTGCGCCAGTGCCGCAAGCTCATCCACACGAATCACTTGATCTGCATGTTCATGAAGATAGTTTTCTACTAAGCGAATATGTTTTGGCAAAACCTTACCCGGAACACGCAGCTTTTCTGCTGTTAACGGGGGATGTGCGTCTAATAATGTGGTGGCAATCAGCTGCTCTAATTGCGCTATCAATAATGGCGACTGTAAAACCGAATCTGAGTTACGTGCACAGTCAACCACGTAACGTAGCATCAGCTGCCAATTCGTGGAACGATGCGCTTCGAGCTTCACGGGAAAAATGAGTCCTGAGCTAGGAACATGCCAATCCAAATTAAGGGCCATGTTTTCTACAAGCGTGCGGTCTACTTTTAGCATCAGCTGCTCATTATTAGCGTGCCACACCATATCAATTTCCGCATTCGGATTCAGTACCGTCGCAATCTTAGGCGAAGAATCTACCGTCTCGCCTCCACAACGAATCGTGGCTTGTCCATATTGTGGTAGCTGAATTAAGTAAAAACCGGCCAGCTCTTCGGGTTGAATACGTACATCTGCACCATAGCCCAGGCGCATTAAAGCCACTTGCCCAAACTGCACAAAACGCATACGTGTCTGCAAAGGCTGCGATGCCTTTTTCAGACTAAGGCGATGCGGTTTAATCATGGAGCTAACAGAGGACTGCACCTGATCAAGATCGTTCGAGGCAAAGTCCTGCCACTGAGTCGAATTAGGTGACATGATGATTACCTTAAAAAAGGCCACTAGCAAAAGGATAAAATCCAATATAAACAAACGGTTTAGACGTTTGCCGTTTAATTATTTTAGTTGTAAAGTATATGCTTCACTATGGGGATATTCCCGAACCTTGATTCTATTTTGGCTTACTGGAAGAGACAACTGTGCAAAATCATTACCATTTTTACGAACCCCTAAAAGGTCACGGCCTACGCCATGATCCCATTAGCTCCATCGTCGGTCCTAGAGTAATCGGTTGGATAGGTACCCAAGATACGGCTGGCAACCCAAATCTTGCACCCTATAGTTTTTGTAATATTTTTAATTACCAACCGCCAGTTATTGCTTTTTCCAGTGTGGGTTACAAAGACAGTGTGCGCAATGCCATTGAAACAGGCGTCTTCACCTGGAACTTGGCCTCGCGCGATTTAGCCGAGCCCATGAACCAAAGTAGCACAATGCAAGCGGTTAACGAATTCGAGTTTGCTCAACTGACTCCCATTGCGGGTCAGCTTGTGGCAGCTCCTCGTGTAGGGGAAAGCCATGTTTCTATTGAGTGCAAAGTAACGCAGCATTTTCAGCTCACTGACCATCAAGGCGAAGCCATCGATACGTGGATGGTGCTAGGAGAAGCCGTGGGCGTGCATATTAACCCCGCTCTCATTAAAGATGGTATCTATCACTGTGCTGCTGGGCGACCGATATTACGAGGCGGCGGCCCAGGCGACTATTACGAAATCAACGATGATACGCTGTTTGATATGCGTCGCCCCAAATAAAGAAAAAGTCACCGATTGGTGACTTTTCTTATTTTAAATCATAGCTGCAATCGCTTGACCAACCTCTGTGGTCGTAGCCTTACCACCTAAATCTGCAGTTCGAGGCCCTTGTGCTAAGCAATGCTCAATGGCCTGCATCATATCTGTATAAGCCGCTTGATAAGGCGCTTGGCCTTGACCTAAAAACTCAACCATCATGGCCGCTGACCAAATCATAGCCACAGGGTTAGCGATATTTTTACCCGCAATATCCGGAGCCGAGCCATGTACAGGTTCAAACAAGGAAGGAAAACGACGCTCTGGATTTAAATTTGCCGAAGGCGCAATTCCTACTGTCCCTGTACACGCCGGCCCAAGATCCGACAAAATATCTCCAAATAAGTTTGACGCAACCACCACGTCAAACTGTTCTGGATTAAGCACA
>JAAYRP010000108.1 GCA_012518715.1 Alcaligenaceae bacterium
CGCAGCGGCGACCTCTTCGGCTAAGAGGGTTTTTCCGGTGCCGGGCTCACCTTTGATAAGTAAGGGTCGTTGTAGCGTTAAGGCGGCGTTAACAGCCATTTTCAGGTCGTCTGTAGCAACGTAACGGTGGGTGCCTTCAAAGCGATTAGAGTGACTCATAGGTATTGATTAGATAGAAGTATGACGATAAATCAGTTCAAGATAACGTTCGTTATCCAATGGCTTATTTAAGCGTTGCGCTTCCCAAATTACTTCACCTAAGGCCTCCATAATACGATGGCTTGCCTCGTGCGGGTCAAGAGTAGCTGCAAGCCGCTCGTAGGCGGCTTTAATGCCGGGGGGTTGATCAATAGAGACTTGTTCCTGAATAGCCAAGTGCATAGATAGGTGTAAAAACGGATTGGTTTGTCCTTTTTCTACCGTGTAATCTTGATTGATCGCCTCTGGCTTTTCAAGTAGTTCGTGGTATTCGGGGTGCTGTTGTATCAGCTGCACTGCCATATTTTCTAATGGGCTCACCAATTGTTTATGGCGATATTTTTGCCAAGCTTCGATGAAAAATTGACGTACTTGTTCTCGAGACGGGTTAAACATGTAAAGATCCACAAAATGAAATCCATAACATTATGGTAGATGGCTAAAGCCACTTTGTCTTGTTTTGTGCTCTTTTTTCAAAATTTTTCCTACGAGGCTGACTTTTTGTCTCGATTTGGTGATAAAAATGCAGGCTTTTTTCGTCTTTAGTACAGATTTAGGCTAAACTCTTATATAAGACTAACGACTCAGATAAAACATAGGTTTTATCTTCCCTGTTCACTCTATTGGAGCATCCATGTCTTATCAGCATATTAAAGTCCCTGCACAGGGCGAAAAAATTACGGTAAATGCCGATTTCTCTTTAAACGTACCCAATCAGCCCATCATTCCTTACATCGAGGGTGATGGTACCGGTGTTGATATTTCCCCCGTTATGATCAAGGTCGTGGATGCGGCTGTCGAAAAAGCATACGGTGGCGAAAAGAAAATCCACTGGATGGAAGTCTATGCGGGTGAAAAATCCACGCAGGTGTATGGTCCTGATGTTTGGTTACCCGAAGAAACCCTCGACGCCGTTAAAGACTACGTTGTGTCCATCAAAGGCCCGTTGACCACTCCCGTAGGTGGCGGTATTCGCTCTTTAAACGTGGCTTTACGTCAGCAGCTTGACCTGTACGTATGTCTACGCCCCGTGCGTTACTTTGCTGGTGTACCTTCCCCCGTTAAGGAGCCAGAAAAAACCAACATGGTGATCTTCCGCGAAAACTCTGAAGACATCTATGCAGGTATTGAATTCGAAGCCGAGTCAGCGAACGCTAAAAAACTGATCGAGTTTTTGCAAAATGAACTCGGTGTAAATAAAATCCGCTTCCCCAACACTTCTGGTATTGGTGTTAAACCCGTATCCAAAGAGGGAACGCAGCGTTTGGTGCGCAAAGCCATTCAGTACGCTATTGACAATGATCGTTCCTCTGTGACGCTCGTTCACAAAGGCAACATCATGAAATTCACCGAAGGCGGTTTCCGCGATTGGGGCTACGAGCTAGCGATGAGCGAGTTCGGCGCAGAGCTGATCGATGGCGGCCCATGGTGCAAATTCAAAAACCCTAAAACAGGCAAAGATATTGTTGTTAAAGACTCCATTGCGGATGCGTTCTTACAGCAGATCTTGTTACGTCCCGCTGAATATGATGTGATCGCGACACTGAACCTAAACGGTGATTACATTTCTGACGCATTAGCGGCTCAAGTTGGTGGTATTGGTATTGCTCCTGGCGCTAACTTATCCGATTCGGTTGCCATGTTCGAAGCCACCCACGGTACAGCACCTAAGTACGCTGGCAAAGACTATGTAAACCCAGGCTCTTTGATCTTATCGGCCGAAATGATGCTACGTCATATGGGCTGGACAGAAGCCG
>JAAYRP010000109.1 GCA_012518715.1 Alcaligenaceae bacterium
GCGCTTGTTGTGGATCCATATCGTCTTTGAGCTCTGCTAAAAATAACGCATAGCCCGGTTGGCGTAGTCCAGCCGCATAACTAAATACACTAGTCGCTAGATTTTTTTCGACCAGGTTTTTATACAGTAAGCCCGAGGGAGTATCACCTAAAGCGCTAATACCCAGGCTAAGCGGAGTAAATTGGGGGTCTGCTTCCGCAGGAATATGATATTGCGCGGCCACAATGGGAGAGCCGCCTTGACGGCGCACCATAACAGTTTTACTGCCATGCTGTACCGGCTCTTCGGTATATTCTGGGGGGAGCTCTCTTTCCGGTTTAGGGATAGCGTTAAACTGCTTGGCAATGTGAGCAAGGGTTTGCTCTTCGTCAAACTGTCCGCTGACAATTAGCACTGCATTATCGGGCTGATAATAAAGGCGGTAAAAAGCGCGTAGTTGTTCAATGTCTACCTGCTCTACGTCACTGCGTGCGCCAATGGTGCTTTTGCCATAGTTATGCCACTGGTATGCAGCAGACTGCATGGTCTGCATCAGGACTCTAAATGGGCTGTTTTCCCCACGCTCCATTTCATTGCGCACCACGGTCATTTCTGCATCCAGATCGGCTTTGGCGATGCTGGCGTTGATCATGACATCGGCCTGCCAGTCTAAGTACCAGTTTAAGGTTTCTGGGTTAGCAGCAAAAGTGGCATAGTAGTTAGTGCGGTCTAAAGAAGTGGTGCCATTAGCGGCTAAACCCCGCTTAGAAAACTCACCAAGCGCATTTGGCATGCTGGGCGTGCCACGAAAAAGCATATGTTCCAACAAGTGTGCCATGCCTGTTTGCCCATAGTTTTCATGTCTGGAGCCAACCAAATAGGTCATATTAACTGTTGTGTTTGGGCGTGAGGCGTCAGGGGCAAAGAGTACTTTTAAGCCATTTTTTAATCGGTATTCGGTGACACCCTCGACACTGGTGATTTGTTCTACACCAGCAGGCAGGGCATATACTATCGTTGGCGATAAAAAAATACCAATAAGGCTTAAGTAGTGAGCCTGTTTCGCTACAGACTTGAATGCTGTCAACATATAGCCATCCTATGGGTCGGAATTATTTCGAGAGTTGTTGCATGGCGGACTCTAATCCATGCACAGTTAACGGGTACATGCGGTCTTGGAGCAGTTGTCGGATCATGAGCACTGATTGATGATACATCCACCGTTCGGTTTTGGTAGGGTTTAGCCAGACTGTTTTAGGCCATGTTTCTATAAAACGCTGTAACCAAAGGTGCCCAGGTTCTTCATTATGGTGCTCGACCGAGCCCCCTACATGAGTGATTTCAAAGGGACTCATGGTGGCATCACCGACAAAAATGACACGCCAGTCCTCATTGTATTTACTCAATACATCTAAAGTAGAAATGCGCTCATCAAAACGTCGGCGATTGTTTTTCCAAAGCCACTCATAAGGACAGTTATGAAAATAAAAAACCTCTAAGTGCTTGAATTCGCTACGCGCCGCTGAAAATAGCTCCTCTACGCGTCGAATATGGCTATCCATGCTGCCGCCGACGTCAAGCAGCATAAGCACTTTAATTGTATTACGTCGCTCAGGACGCATTTGTATGTCGAGCAGACCTGCTTGTTGGGCGGTGTGGTGGATGGTTTTATCCAAGTCCAGTTCGGTTGCAGCTCCCTCACGTGCAAAGCGGCGTAAGCGCCGTAATGCCATTTTAAAATTTCGGGTGCCTAGTTCAACCTGATCATCGTAATCACTAAACTCGCGCTTTTCCCATACTTTAACGGCGGTGAAATTGCCCTTAGACGGCCCCCCAACGCGAATGCCTTGGGGGTGATAGCCGCCGTGACCAAAAGGGGAGCTGCCGCCTGTGCCTACCCATTTATTGCCACCGGCATGACGCTCCTTTTGTTCTTCTAGGGTTTTTTTAAATTTTTCAATGAGCTCGGCAAGATCATGAGTCGCCAAAGCGGCTTTTTCGGCGTCGCTAAGTTGGCGCTCTAGGGTTTTGATAAGCCAGTCTGCGGGAATGGTATGACCCTCTGCGATCTCTTTGCTAAGCAAGCCATAAAACTGGCCAAAAGCCTGATCATATTTGTCGAATAGGCTTTCGTCTTTAATTAGCACCAGTCGGGCTAAGTAGTAGAATTCGTCAATAGAAAGCGCTGCTGCAGAACTACATAGACTTTCGATCAGTGTTATAAACTCCTGAATCGAAACAGGCAGGCGGTGCTGACGTAAAAAATAAAAAAACCGAATAAGCATCATGGGGTTAACGACCGTAGCGCGCAATGCGCTCTAGCAACGATAGGTCTTGTTCATTTTTGATTAATGCACCAATGAGAGGGGTTGTGGCTTGGTCTGCCTGACGGATGCTTTCTGGTGTGGCATCGTGACTAAGGAGCAGTTGTAACCAGTCCAAGAGTTCCGATGTGGATGGCTTTTTCTTTAAGCCTGGTGCATTACGCAAGGCATAAAAAGTATCTAATGCAGCGTGTAGCAAGTCATCGGCGAGTTGCGGGAAGTGGACTTTAACGATGGCGCTGAGCGTGTCCGCATCGGGAAAACGAATGTAATGGAAAAAGCAGCGCCGTAAAAACGCATCGGGGAGTTCTTTTTCGTTATTCGAGGTGATGATAATTAAAGGCCGGTGCTGCGCGCGGATCGTCTGCTGGGTTTCATAAACATGAAACTCCATTTTGTCGATTTCGCGTAGTAAGTCATTGGGAAACTCAATATCTGCCTTATCAATTTCATCAATAAGCACCACAGTGGGCTCAGGGGATTCAAACGCCTCCCAAAGCGCACCTTTTACAATATAGTTGCTGATCTGATGCACCCGCTCATCACCTAACTGTGAATCCCGTAGGCGGGAAACAGCATCGTATTCATAGAGACCTTGTTGTGCTTTAGTTGTGGATTTGATGTGCCATTGTAGTAAGGGACGGTCGAGCGCAGCGGCGACCTCTTCGGCTAAGAGGGTTTTTCCGGTGCCGGGCTCACCTTTGATAAGTAAGGGTCGTTGTAGCGTTAAGGCGGCGTTAAC
>JAAYRP010000019.1 GCA_012518715.1 Alcaligenaceae bacterium
GCAATTGGTGCCATGCGTTTATCCTATGTGGTGGTCACCTCTGTAGACCGTGATGACTTACGCGATGGCGGTGCGGCGCATTTTGCGGAATGTATCGCCAAAGTCCGCGAACATTCTCCACACACCACCATCGAGGTCTTAGTCCCCGATTTTCGTGGGCGTTTAGATCGGGCATTGGATATTTTTGAGCAAACGCCCCCCGATGTGATGAACCATAACCTCGAAACGGTGCCGCGCTTGTATAAGCAAGCCCGTCCCGGTGCAGATTATGAACACTCGTTAAAGCTGCTCTCTGATTTCAAAGCTCGTTGCCCAGATGTGCCAACAAAATCTGGCCTGATGGTAGGGCTTGGGGAAACCAACGAGGAAATCCTCGAGGTAATGCGTGATTTACGTAAACACAATGTCGATATGTTGACCATTGGTCAGTATTTGCAGCCCTCTGAACACCATTTACCTGTGTTGCGTTACGTCACCCCAGACGAGTTTACATACCTAGAGGAACAAGCCTATGCCATGGGCTTTACGCATGCAGCCATTGGTGCCATGGTGCGTTCGTCTTATCATGCGGATCAACAAGCCGAAGCGGCTGGGGTAGTGGCTTAGAACCAGTTAATTGGCGTTTGGCCTTGTTGTTCTAGCCACTGATTGCAGGCTTTGAAATGCCCACATCCAATAAAGGGTGTGGGTTTTCTTTTGGCAGAAAGGGGCGAGGGGTGGTTCGCATGCAAAGACAAAACAGGACCGCTAGCGTGAGCATCCACTAAGGGTTGCTTGGCTTGAGCATGGTTACCCCATAGCATAAAAACTTTTGGAGTAGGGTAACTTAGAATGTGTTCAAGGATACCGTCACTAATGTATTCCCAGCCTTTGTTGGCATGAGATGCCGCTTTACCGTCCTCTACTGTGAGCGAGGCGTTGAGCAGCAATACGCCCTGTTGTGCCCATGGTGTCAGGTCATGGCGCGGAGGATGATTAGCGTATTCGGGGTATTCGAGATGGAGCTCTTCGTAAATATTACGTAAGCTTGGTGGACAGGGCACATAGTCTGGCACCGAAAAAGCAAGCCCTTGGGCTTGGCCTGGGCCATGGTAAGGGTCTTGGCCTAAGATAACGACTTTAATGTCTTCGGGCTGACAAAGCGTTAGTGCATAAAAAGGGTTAGCTGGGTAGATCACAGCACCAGCCGCTAAACGCTGCTTGAGCCAATGGTCCAGAAGCTGAAGTTTAGACTGCAGGGGCTCTTGCTGAAGCACCTGCTGCCACGAAGAAGACAATGCCGCAACCAAAGGCTGAAGGGAGCCGGTGAGTTGATTAAGCGTTTCTGGCTGATCGAGCAGCCCTAGTTGTTGCATGTGCATAGGGGATACGAGTGTTTAGTTAAAAAACAATTGTTCCAATGCCACCCCTGGGTCGGGCTGGCGCATAAAAGCCTCACCCACTAAAAACGCGTTCACATCATGATCGCGCATGGTTTTTACGTCTTCAGCATTAAGAATACCACTTTCTGTGATGACTAGCTTGTCTTCAGGCACTAAGTGAAGCAAATCAATGGTGTTTTGAATGCTGGTCTCAAAGCTACGCAGATTTCGGTTGTTAATACCCAATAGTGTGCTTTTCATGTTTAAGGCGGTTTCTAATTCAGCTTGGTCATGCACCTCGACCAAAACATCCATGCCGAGCTCATGAGCTAGGCTTTCAAATTCTAAAAGCTGATTAAGACTGAGCGCAGCGACGATAAGCAAAATACAATCCGCACCAATGGCCCGAGCATGAATGATTTGGTATGGGTCAATCATAAAATCCTTACGGAGTACGGGCAAAGCACACGCGGCACGGGCTTGGCGTAAATGATCGTAGGAGCCTTGAAAGTACTGCATATCCGTAAGTACAGAAAGACATGCAGCACCATGAGCGGCATAAGAGGTAGCAATTTCAGTAGGATTGAAATTTTCACGGATCACGCCTTTGGATGGTGAGGCTTTTTTGACCTCGGCAATCACGGCGGGCTGGTTTTGGCTAATTTTATATTTAAGAGCTCGAGCAA
>JAAYRP010000110.1 GCA_012518715.1 Alcaligenaceae bacterium
CAGCTTCTTCGTCTGGGATTTCGGTTTCGAATTCGTCTTCGAGCGCCATCACGAGCTCGACCATGTCGAGCGAGTCGGCACCGAGGTCGTCAAGAAAAGAAGATTCGTTCTTGATCTCGGCTTCGTTGACGCCAAGTTGTTCAGCGACGATCTTCTTGACGCGCTGTTCGATGCTTTCCATGCAGATTCTCCAAATTGGGGGTTAATTCCCACAAATTATAGCCAAACAAACACAAAGGGTGCAGGCTATGACCAAAAACGGCAATATCGGTTGTCTTTGAGTTCAAAGGCAAACTGATATGCCCCTTAAAAAAAATAGTAAAGTACGTAATTTAACCTTAGATGAGCTTTTCGCCAAGCCCTTTACATATACATACCACCATTAACATGCAAGGTAGTCCCTGTAATGTAATCGGCTTGAGGACCAGCCAAAAAGGCTACAGCATTCGCAATATCTTGGCTTTGCCCCAAACGCCCTAGGGGGATTTGGGTAAGTAAAGCGGCTTGTTGGTCCTCTGAAAGTGCACGCGTCATATCGGTATCGATAAAACCCGGAGCAACACAGTTGACCGTAATATTGCGACTGCCTAATTCACGCGCCAGAGCACGCGACATCCCAGCTACACCAGCTTTAGCCGCCGCGTAGTTGGCTTGCCCAGGGTTGCCGCTATAGCCAACCACTGAGCTGATGTTTATTATACGACCCCAGCGGGCTTTCATCATAGGACGAATAACCGCACGACTTAAGCGGAATACAGCCCGTAGGTTAGTGTTAAGTACCGCATCAAAATCGTCGTCTTTGAGACGCATAGCAAGGTTATCACGAGTGATCCCTGCATTGTTTACCAGTATATGAGGACCACCCTCTTTAGACAATTGGGCAATTAAGTCATCACAAGCTTGGTCATCGTTTACGTCAAGCTGTACACCGCGCCCTGTTTCACTGTTTAAATAAGCGGTAATTGCATCAGCACCAGCCTGCGTGGTCGCTGTGCCAATAACCTGAGCACCTAGCGACTGCAGCTCCAAAGCAATGGCTTGACCGATACCACGGGAGGCCCCTGTCACTAAAGCAATTTTTCCGGCTAATGGGGTAGTTGTCATATTATGCGTTTAACTGATTAAATGTCTGTTCAAGTGAGGCGGGGTCCTGAATAGAGAACACCTGAATTTCTTTGTCTATGCGCTTAATTAGCCCAGATAGCACCTTACCGGGACCACATTCTACAATATGAGTCACTCCCTGATCACGCATTTTCTGAATGGTTTGCACCCAGCGTACAGGTTGCCATGCTTGGCGCACTAAAGCCGACTTAATCGCATCGATCTCTACGGGCATCTCTACATCCACGTTATTGATGACCGGTATACGAGGACTATGCATTTGAATTTGATCTAGGGCTTGCTCAAGTATTTTTGACGCTGGCTCGATTAAGCTGGAATGAAAGGGGGCAGACACAGGCAATAACATAGCACGCCTTGCTCCCGCAGACTTTGCGATTTCGCAAGCACGCTCAACGGCCTCTTTGTGCCCTGCAATCACAATCTGCCCAGGCGCATTAAAGTTAACTGGCTCTACGACTTGGCCTTGGGCTGCCAGCGAACATACGTCTTGAATTTGTTGATCATCAAGATTCAAAACCGCAGCCATTGCCCCAACCCCTACGGGTACAGCGTCCTGCATAGCATTAGCACGAATACGAACAAGCTTAACCGCATCGGCTAAATCAAACACGCCAGCGGCGGTTAGCGCAGAGTATTCCCCTAAGCTGTGCCCTGCCACCATGTCCGGCAAAGCCCCACCAGCCTCTACCCATGCCCTAAACATAGCTACTGCAGCCAGAAGCATAGCAGGCTGAGTATTTGTGGTAAGGTTTAAATCTGTGTCGGGACCCTGAGCAATTAAAGCGCCTAAATCCTGACCTAAAGCCTGATTGGCGGTTGTAATGGCCTGCTGCACTACAGTATGGTCTGCCCATGCATCGAGCATGCCTACTGTTTGCGAACCTTGTCCTGGGAAAACAAATGCGATTTTCATAGTGTTATTGTGAATGAATGAAGTTGCCGTCAAGCCTAACACAAAATAACTACATGCGCGCTAGGATAGAACCCCAAGTAAAACCACCACCTACCCCCTGCATCAGCACCACCTGACCCGCTTGAATGCGCCCATCTTTACGTGCGGCATCTAAGGCCAGCGGCACGCTGGCTGCTGAAGTATTGGCATGTTTATCTAGAGTTATGACCACTTTATCAGAGGGCATACCTAATTTACGCCCAATGAAGTTAATAATGCGCACATTTGCTTGGTGCGGCACCATCCAGTCGATTTGCTCTAAGGTCAAATCGGCTTGCTCGGCTACCTCTTGCGCTGACTTAGTCAGTGCATTCACCGCAAACTTGAATACGGCTTGGCCATCCATACGTAAAAAGGGGTCTCCTATGACTTCACCATAAGAAACATTACCCGCCGTACAAAGAATATGGTTTTGGCTCCCATCGGCATTAAGCTTAGCAGCCAATAAGCCCGGCTCTGATGACTGGGTAAGCACCACCGCCCCCGCTCCATCGCCAAAAAGCACGCATGTGCCTCGGTCTTTCCAGTCCAATATGCTGGAAAACACCTCGGCACCAATGACTAATGCTGTTTTCGCTACCCCAGCTTTAATCAGAGCATCCGCTGTTGTTAATGCATATACAAAACCACTACAAACCGCCTGTACATCAAAGGCTGCCCCACCAGATATACCTAATTGGCTCTGAACTAAACATGCCGTACTAGGGAAAATATGATCTGGGGTTGAAGTGGCAACAATGATTAAGTCTACCTCTGCGGCATGGATACCGGCATCGTTAATCGCTGCTCGCGCTGCATACGTCGCCAGCTGACTAGAAGTGACACCACGATCCGCTAAGTGACGCTGACGAATACCCGTACGTTCTGTAATCCATGCGTCCGAGGTCTCCACCCCCTGCTGGGCTAGCTGCGCGGCAAGATCATCATTGGAGACAACACGAGGGGGTAAATAAGCCCCTGTCCCGATTATTTTGGTATATGGCATAGCAAGTAGTCCTTGAAGATGCTTAGAGCGCGGATTCAGGGTGCTGATCGACAGCAACCGTCTCGTCGTTTTGGGCCTCGAGGCGAAGCCGTAGATTTTGAATGGCCTCGTTGATACCTGCTAGCAAACCATGTTTCGAGGCATCACGAGCACGCTGCAAAGCATATCCAAACGCATAAGCATCCGCTGAGCCGTGGCTTTTTATTACAATCCCACGCAAGCCGAGCAAAGCGGCTCCGTTATAACGACGGTTATCGACACGGCCACCCAAACGGTTTAACACGGGTTTTGCCACCAAGCCGGCCGCCATAGATAAGCTGTTGCGCGTGAATTCTTCTCGTAGCATCGAGGCGACCATTTTGGCTAGCCCTTCTAGGGATTTCAAAACCACATTGCCGACAAACCCGTCACATACAATGACATCCACAGTGCCTTTACAGATGTCATCGCCCTCTACGTTACCATAGAAGTTCAAACCGCTATGGCGCAGGAGCTCTGAAGCCTGTTTTACGACCTCGTTGCCTTTGATGACTTCTTCGCCGATATTAAGCAAACCGATGGAAGGACTAGGATGTTTATCCACAATCGAAGCTAATGCTGAACCCATCATGGCAAACTGCAACAAATGCTCTGCTGTGCAGTCTACATTTGCTCCTAAGTCGAGCATGAGAGTAGCACCGCCCTTTTGGTTGGGGATAGAGGTAGCAATGGCAGGACGACTGATTCCATCGAGTGTTTTCAACACATAGCGAGAAATCGCCATCCACGCGCCGGTGTTTCCGGCAGAGATACATGCATCAGCCTGCCCGTCTTTGACGAGCTGCGCTGCTACACGCATAGAGGAATCTTTTTTGCGCCGTAACGCGACCTCTACCGCATCGTCCATAGTAACGATCTCTGAGGCGTGTACGATTTGATACCAGTCACGACTTATGGAGCCGTGGCTAGCTAAGGCTTCAGCTATACGACCCTCATCGCCCACTAATAAGCAATACACATCATCATATTGCGAGGCAAACTGTATCGCAGCGGGAATAGTGACGGCTAAGCCGATATCCCCGCCCATACAGTCAATGGCGATACGAACGGATTGTTTTGACATGAGAAATGCTACGGCGCAACAAACGAAGACTGATTACGTAAATTAATCGTCGTTTTTTGTTTGTAGCACTTTGCGACCGCGGTAAACACCGTTGGGGCTGATATGGTGACGCAAGTGCAATTCGCCAGTGGTTGGCTCGATTGCAGTAGCAGGACCGGTTAAGGCATCGTGAGAACGACGCATGCCACGACGAGACGGGCTCTTTTTATTTTGCTGAACAGCCATGATGACTCCTGTACACAGAGCAGATCAACAATGACCAGCCCCGTAAATGAAAAAATAAAGTTACGATTTTTTTAATTGGCTGAGGACGGCAAAAGGATTGGGTTTTTCGTCTTCGGCCTCTTCGCTTTGGTGTTGTAATGCTTCCGGTAAGTCGGGGCATTCGGTATGGCGCGGCACGTAGGGCAGACTGAGAATCAGTTCGTCCTCGATGAGCTCCAACGCATTCAGTTGACGTGATGCCAAAATGCGTTCGGGCGTATCGGGATCATCAATATCTACGTCCAGCTCGGCCTCGTCTTCGACCACCAACACCGTTGTGTCTGCCTGGATGGCATAGTCAAAGTCTTTTAAGCAGCGCTGACAGTTTAACACCACACTGCCTTTGAGCTGAACCCGAAGAAAAGATTGTCCCGCACGATCTGTTAAGCCCTGAATAGACCACTGTAACAATTGATCGTGTTGTGCCGGTAAGCCTTCTAGCGCACGAACAAAATCAGAAATTGGGCTTTGCGCCTGTATAGTCTGACCGTTACGTGTAAACACGGCAGTATCTATGAGATATTGTGTTTGCTGCAAGGCAGATGTTTCCAATAACGAAGAAAAAGAGTGATAATAACGCGTTGACGGCAAGCTCGTCAAACAATTCACCCATTTTACACCACAAAATCATTATGCGTCTTATTCTGGCATCGGGCTCGGTTTATCGCCGGGCTTTACTCGAACGACTTCAACTCCCCTTCGATGTGATTTCTCCGGATGTGGACGAAAGCCCGCTTCCTGATGAAACCCCCGATCAGCTCGCACAACGCTTAGCTCAAGCAAAAGCCTTGAAAATAGCTCGAGCTCACCCTGAAGCCATTGTAATCGGCTCGGACCAGGTGGCAGCGCTGGGGCATTTCTGTTTAGGTAAACCAGGATCCCATGAGCAAGCGACCAAACAACTCCAGCAGCTCAGTGGCCAAAAAGTGGTTTTTCATACAGCCTTATGCGTGGCACAAAACACACAGTTCCACACCGTCAACGTGCTTACCACGTGCCATTTTCGCGAGCTGAGCCTAGCAGAAATCCAAAGCTATCTACTGCGCGAGAAGCCCTACGACACTGCGGGTAGTGCCAAAGCAGAGAGCCTAGGCATCGCGCTGATGCAATCCATGCAGTCCGATGATCCAACTGCCATTATTGGCCTGCCCATGATCGAACTGTGCCGCTTATTACGCGCTTTTGGCATTAACCCCCTCACCGCCCCAGCGTCCTTAACCCATGTCTAAAACTTTACACTTAATCCCTGTGCCACTTGGCCAAAGCGATAATGCTCATTGGCTCCCTGCTTCTGTGCAACGACAAGCCAGCCAGTTACGCTGTTTTATTGTAGAAAATGCAAAAACCGCACGTGCTTTTTTAAAACAAATGGGCACTGAGCATGCTATCCAAGACATCACGCTTTACCAACTAGATAAACGGGGCACACCAAAAAAGCAAATACAACAATGGCTACAAAGCCCGGCTGCTTCCGAGGGCATAGGGCTGATGTCTGAAGCTGGCTGTCCTGCGGTTGCCGACCCCGGTGCTGTTGTGGTGACCATGGCACATGAGCTAGGTTTTCAAGTCAAAGCCCATGTCGGGCCTTCTTCTATTTTGCTTGGCCTGATGGCCAGCGGCTTGGATGGACAAAACTTCTGCTTCCATGGCTATGTGCCTAAGCAGTCAGATGAGCAAGTCCGCACCCTAAAACTCTGGGAGCAACAGTCTAAAAAACACCAGCAATCCCAGATTTTTATCGAAACCCCCTATCGCAACCCCGCTTTATTTGATGCCTTGCTGAAAACCCTTGAGCCCTCAACCCGGCTCTGTGTAGCAAGAGCGTTAACCACCGAAGAGGAATGGGTTAAAACCTATACGGTAAGCCAATGGCGTAACCAGCCACCTCCTGAGCTTAATAAACTACCAACTTTGTTTTTATTTCAGGCTTATGCGTAATTTCTTCCGTTTAACCCTTCTTGCCGTCTCATTCATTTTAACGGCTTGCAGCATCACCCCTCGCATTGGTGACCATCCTGTTATCACAGATATAGAAGCGATTGGTCAAAATAGTCGTGTTCGCCATCTTGTGCTGCACTATACATCAGCTGATACCCCAACCTCGCTCCGTGTACTCAGTCAAAAAAACGTAAGCAGTCACTACCTCATCACAGATGAGACCCCACCCCGTCTCTACCGTCTAGTCGATGAAAGCCAGCGCGCTTGGCATGCTGGAGTCAGCCAGTGGTATCACTATAAGGACTTAAACACGAGCTCTATAGGCATCGAAATCGTCAATGCAGGCAAGCAAGCTGAGGGCCAATGGACACCTTATACGGCAGCACAAATTGAGCTACTGATCACTCTTGCTCAAGATATTATTCAGCGCCATGGCATCACCCCCGCTAATATTGTTGGGCATAGTGATATTGCCCCACAGCGTAAAATCGACCCAGGCCCACTTTTCCCCTGGGAGCAATTAGCTACTCATGGCATCGGGCGCTGGTATAACGCACAACAAGCTTTACAATGGCAACAATACTATTTAGATAATGGCTTACCCTCGTATTTGGAAATACAACAGCTATTAAAAAAAGCGGGTTATGCCGTGCCAGAGCATGGTCAATGGGATCGGGCCTCGCAAAATGTTTTAGCTGCTTTTCAAATGCACTATAGACCCAGTCGCTATGATGGTCTCCCCGACGCCCAAACCCTTGGTATTTTGAAAGCACTGCGTGAGTAACCACGCTGTGCCCTCTCTTAATGATAAAGCAGTTGTGGTAAGTACAGCGCTAAAGGTGGGAGGCTGACTATCAGTAGCAACCGCAGCATATCAAAAGCCCAAAAAGGTAGGATCCCTTTAAATATCGTACCGGTTTTGACGTCTTTTAGTACCGCACTTAATACAAATACATTCATCCCAACGGGTGGGGTGATAAGACTAATTTCGGTCACCACATAATGAATATTTACGGCTGTAATCTGCAAAAATCAGATCAATGTGCGCACCCGGCGTCCAGCGAGGAAACTCGCCCCCATCCCCCGCCCATCCCCCGCTTTAATTCCCGAAAGCAGTGTAGGCGTTGTCGCTATGGAGGGGCTCAATACCGAGCTTGCCGCCCAA
>JAAYRP010000020.1 GCA_012518715.1 Alcaligenaceae bacterium
CATACGAGGACGGTGATGTTGTCGAAGTGGTTGGTTATCCGGTGGTAAATATTTATCAGGGGGTGGTATCAGTACGCTTAGAAGTCATTCAAGCCCATAACCCCCATGCACAAGAGCAACCAGAGCGCCGTGCCACCCATGCTCAGTTAGCGCAATTGCGTTCGCTCAAACCGAGACGCAATGCCTTCCCTTTGCGCCCAGTCGTCTCTGTAGATGTGATTCACTCTGCTTCCAGTACCGCTCAGGTCGATGAGGATTTTTATCAGGGCTTAGGAGAGCAAATTTCTCGCTGTCGTCTAAATGCATATCCAGTTCGTATTACTTCGGCCGAGGACATTTGCGCAGCAATTAAAGCCAGTCGAGCGGATATTCTAGTTGTTATCTGCGGTGGCGGCCCCGATGCGGATTTTTCTGGTTTTAATGATAAGGCCGTATTAGAAGCCTTTGCACAGAAGAAAAGCTATCGAGTCACCGGCATCGGGCACAGTGGGCATTCTACACTGATGGATTTGATGGCGGATTTTGCTGCTACCGTACCCGCTGAAGCGGGGGCGCATATTCAATCACAACTTAACCACATGGCAGGGCTGGTTGAGCAATATGAAAATAGCTTGGAACAAAGCGAATATGAAATTAGTCAGCTCCAACAGCAAATCGATGTCCTTGCTAACCAATCCGAAATAACCAAACAGCATTTGCAAGAAAATCTTAAGCAAATTCAGCCTAAATCTTCTTTTAAAAACCCCTGGCCTTATATTTTGATCATTATCTTATTAGTTTTGTTGTTTTTGAAGTAGAGGGTGAGGACTATTATTCTTCCGTATAAGCTTGGTTTTATTTATCACACCTAGTAACATTATTTATTTTTATGTGGTGTTTTACGGGAGAGACGTTATGGGCTCCAAGCTGTTTGCCCCCGGATCCAGAGTAGAGGTGCGTGATGCTGAATGGCGCATTAAACGTGTAGATCAAACATCGGATAATCATTATTTATTAAGTTGCGAAGGCTTATCTGAATTAGTTAGTGGCAAAGAAGCTTATTTTTTGACGAGCCTAGAAAAAAACATCCGCATTTTGCAGCCCGAGGACACGCAATTAGTGGATGATACTTCCGATTCATATCGAGCTAGTCGTTTATACATTGATACTTTAATGCGGCGATCTGTGCCGCAAGACGCTAAAGTGTATGTGGGCTGGCAGGCGGCGATGGATGTAATCCCGTACCAATTAGAACCTGCTTATCAGGCATTATCGCAACCTCGGGCCCGTATTTTAATTGCCGATAGTGTGGGATTAGGTAAAACGCTAGAAGCAGGTATTTTAACCAGTGAGTTAATTGCACGCGGACGCGGTAAACGCATTTTAGTATTAGCAGTTAAATCCATGCTAAGCCAATTTCAGCAGGAGTTCTGGAGTCGTTTTAGTATCGGCTTAACACGCTTAGACTCGAATGGTTTACAACGGGTGCGTCATCGTATTCCTAGCAATCACAATCCATTCCACTATTTTGACCGTTCTATTATTTCTATAGATACATTAAAACAAGACAAAGTTTATAGACATTATTTAGAGCAAGCTTATTGGGATATCATCATTATTGATGAAGCCCATAATGTGGCGGAACGCAGTAACCATTCTCAACGGGCACAATTAGCCAAACTACTTGCTACCCGATCTGACACTTTAATTATGTTGTCGGCCACACCACATGATGGTAAGCCTGAAAGTTTTGCCAGCTTGATGAACATGTTGGATCCTACTGCCATTGCAGATGCCAGTGACTATGGGCAAGAGGATTTTAAAGACAAAGGATTAGTGATACGGCGTTTTAAGGACGATGTACGTGAACAGCTAGGCGGCAGTTTTCCCGAACGTGAAATTAGCACCATTAAAACACCCGCCTCGTTAGTTGAAGAGCATTTGTATGAGCTATTAGCGCAGAGTCAATTTAAAACGCTCAAAGGTAGCGGATCCGGGCAGTTATTTAGAACCACCTTAACCAAAGCCTTATTTTCTAGCCCTGCGGCGCTGCTCAGTATGATTGCTAACCGCCAGCAGCGTTTGGCTAAACGTTTACAACAAGACCCAACACAGTCCGAGCTACGCCACGACTTAGACCAGTTAAATGCGCTTGAAGACGTTGCCAAAGCCATTGGTCCTGCACAATTTAGTAAATATCAACAGCTAGTACGCTTATTAACGGCTCAGGACGAGGCAGGGCGCGATTTTGGTTGGAACCCCAAAGATAGCGCCGATCGTTTGGTGCTATTTACAGAAAGCATCCCCACGCTAAGCTTTTTAGCCAAACATCTTCCCAAAGACTGCAAATTAAACGCAAACCAAGTAGCAGTATTGCGGGGGGATATGCGTGACAGTGAGATCACCGAGCTGATTGAGCAGTTCAATACACCAAGTAGTCCACTACGTTTGCTACTGTGTTCTGACGTGGCTTCAGAGGGGATCAACCTACATCACCTAAGCCATCGTTTAGTGCATTTTGATATACCGTGGTCTTTGATGGTGTTTCAGCAGCGAAATGGCCGTATTGATCGTTATGGCCAAACGCAAACGCCTCTGATTCGCTATTTGCTTACGGATAGCCAAAACAAAAAAATCAAGGGTGACAACCGGATCTTAGAGGTGCTCATTGAAAAAGACACCCAAGCCGGTAAAAACATCGGAGACCCATCGGAATTTAGCCAAGAAGAGGGCGAAGAGCGTACTGCACAGTTCATCGAGCGTAACGATGCCGCAGCGGCATCTGATACCGAGCTAGATTTAGCCAGTTTGTTTGCTGAGTTTTTAGATGACAGCAGTCAAAGCAGTACAGACAGCCTAGAGGCATTTATCCCTGATGAAACAGGTAGAAGCCTAGAGCAAATGCGTGGTCGTCAAAGTCGAGTCTATGTCAAAGACATGGACTATGCACAAACAGCTTTGCGTGGGTTGCAACAAGAGCAACACGTCGATTTGCAGGTTGAGCTACAACCTAATGTTATTCGGCTCACCGCCAATGAGGCCATTCGACAACGACGCAACCAGTTTCCGCGCGAAGCCTGGCCTAGCGATGATCGCTTTGTGCTTAGCAGCGACATTCAGCTTATCAATGAATCTTTGCAACAAGGGCGCGACGAAAACAGCGCATGGCCCACAATACAGTATTTATGGCCATTACACCCAGTGATGGAGTGGCTAGAAGACCGTGTACTAAGCGCTTTTGGCCGTCATACGGCTCCTATTATTCGTTTACCTCAGCAGCTTAAATCAAATGAGCATTGGGTCTTGTTACAAGGCGGCTACCCCAATCGGCGTGGGCAAATGCATTTACAGCTGTGGTGCGCAGTACATATACAAGGTGGGCAAGTGGTGAACAGTTGTAGCCTACCGCGCTTTTTAGAGCTGTTTAATGTAGAGCAATGGGTGAATCCGGCTTATAACGCCGATGATCAAGCGCAGCTGCAACAGCTGCTGCCTTTAGCTATTCAGCATGCTAAAGCCCAGTTCGAAGTACAGCGCCAGCAGTATGAAAACAGCTCAAACCAACGCCTTAATCAGCAAATGAGCGAATTAGAGCGTTTAAAGCAGCGCCATATAGAACACATACAGTACAGCATGGATCAGTTACAAATCTCTGAGAACCAACGACTACGCAGAAAAGCCGATCAGCTTGCTCATATCGATCGGGTCTTTGAAGACTATTTGCATTGGTTAGAAAACACGCAACTCATTGAAAAACACCCTTATTTGCAAGTGGTGGCGCTGTTTACGGGTCAGGTTCCACATAGAGGGTAAAGCAATGTCGCACTGGATTGGAATTAGTAACGAAAACGAGTTTTACAGCCAGCATTATTTGGCAGAAATTTTTAATGGTGACGTCAAAGACGTATTAGAAGCGTGGCAACAACAAGAAAACGAAGCTCGCGCTGCGGCGGTCACTCCCCAAGATGTAGCCCAGATTTGGCGTACCCCCTGGGCACAGATAAATGGTTTAGCACGCGAAGGCTTAGAAACCCTTGCCGACCTGCGCCGTAGCGATGCACCAACTCGCCTACGGGTAGGACGAGAGTGGTTACAGCGCTTGCTAGGGGTGTTGGGCTACCCCGTTACCCCCCAGTTGATTCGCATTGAGCACGCTGATTGTGATGTGCCGGTATTAGCCGAGGTCAACGATGCCCAGGGCCAGCCTTTGGTGTGGGTAGTAGAAGCCCAAGCCTTAGAGCATGAACTGGATACCGACCCATTGGCTTTACCCATCCACACTTTACAGCTCGCTAGCCTTAGCCCTCAGGGCGATTACCGCTTAGCCGACGAGGTGGATTGGCAAAAACGCTTATCTGATGCCATTTTTAGCCAGCCACGCCCCCCGCGTTGGGTGCTCTTAGTCAGCCCCTATCAATGGCTGCTAGTCGATCGTACCAAATACGCACAAAACCGAATGTTGCGTTTCGACTGGTATGAACTATTAAGCCGGCGCGATAACGACACACTTAAAGCCACCGCGGTTTTATTGCACCGCGAATCGTTATTAGACGGGTTATTAGACACGCTAGATGAAAATGCCCATAAACACGCGTATGGCGTATCCGAAGATTTGAAATATGCGCTACGAGAAAGCATCGAGCTCTTGGGCAACGAGGCTGCCAAACAACTGATTGAGCGCGCACGCACCCACAACAAGGGCATTTACAGCGGTCAAAATAAGCTTGACCCCGAGCAGCTGTCATTGGAATGCCTGCGCTTTATGTATCGCTTGTTGTTTTTGTTTTATATCGAGGCACGACCTGAGCTAGGTTATGCCCCCGTACAAAACGCCACTTATTTACAAAGCTATTCCCTAGAGCATTTACGTGAACTGGAACTGATGCCATTGCACAGCGAAAGCGAGCGCAATGGGTATTATTTTCATGAGTCTTTGCAATTGCTCTTTGATTTGGTGGCCCAAGGTACCCCTGACACAGTTCAACTGGGCTTGCCTGACACACAGCTTAGCCAAAGCGCCCGCGATGCTTTCACCATGCATGCCATTAAATCGCACCTGTTTGACCCCAAACGCACCAAACTGCTAAGCCAAGTGCGCTTTCCAAACTATCTACTGCAGCGCATAATCCGTTTAATGTCCTTAA
>JAAYRP010000021.1 GCA_012518715.1 Alcaligenaceae bacterium
GTAAATGGTTGTATTGTGAAAACCGCTGGGGTTGATGACAGTATTTTGCAGTTTACTGGCAAAGCCCGCGTATTTGAAAGCCAAGAATCAGCCGTTGATGGGATTTTAAATGGCAAAGTCGTAGCGGGCGATGTTGTAATTATTCGCTATGAGGGGCCTAAAGGTGGTCCTGGTATGCAAGAAATGCTCTACCCGACTTCTTACTTAAAATCCATGGGGTTAGGCAAAAGTGCGGCCTTATTAACCGATGGACGTTTTTCCGGTGGTTCGTCTGGTTTAGTGATTGGTCATGCTTCTCCCGAAGCCGCAGAGGGCGGTAATATTGCATTAGTCGAAGATGGCGATACCATTGAAATTGATATTCCAAACCGCCGTATTCATTTGGCTATATCTGACGAGGAACTTCAGGCTCGTCGCGATGCGATGAATGCCCGTGGCAAAGACGCTTGGCAGCCTACAGAGCAGCGAGATCGTGTTGTATCTCAAGCCTTACGTGCTTATGCGGCGCTGGCTACCTCGGCCGACCGAGGCGCCGTGCGTGATGTCAGCCAAGTCTTACCTAAATAATACATAGGTGTGTCATGCTCAGCTCACAGCAAAAACGTACTCAACAACAAATTATTACCGAACTTGGTGTAAAACCAGTGATTTCTGCCGAGCAGGAGCTCACTGAGCGCATCGCTTTTATTAAAGACTATGTGCGTCAAAGCGGTGCCAAAAGTTTAGTGATCGGTATTAGTGGTGGGATTGATTCGCTCGTTGTGGGCTGCATGGCACAGCAAGCGGTAGAGCAATTGCGCGCAGAGCAATACGATGCGCAATTTATCGCGTTACGTTTACCTTATGGGGTGCAAGCCGATGCACAGGATGCCGAAGACGCGATTCGGCATATTCAACCCGATCGCTTTTTGCATATCAATATTCAGGCGGCAACCGATGCCATTCAGCACGCATTAAAACAAGCTGGGCAAAATTTTTCTTCACCTCAGCAGCAGGATTTTGTGTTGGGTAATGTAAAAGCCCGGCAGCGTATGGTGGTGTGCTATGCCGTAGCGGCGGCGAATGCCGGCCTAGTATTGGGTAGTGATCAGGCCGCCGAGGTGCTCATGGGTTTTTTCACTAAATACGGGGATGGCGCTGCGGATCTGATGCCTCTGGCTGGACTAACTAAGCAGCAGGTGCGTGATTTAGCGATGCAGCTAGACGTACCTTCGCATTTGGTTCATAAAGTGCCGACCGCTGATTTAGAATCCT
Organism: Alcaligenaceae bacterium; assembly: GCA_012518715.1. Taxonomy (GTDB): domain Bacteria; phylum Pseudomonadota; class Gammaproteobacteria; order Burkholderiales; family Burkholderiaceae_B; genus Paenalcaligenes; species Paenalcaligenes hermetiae. The sequence continues at coordinate 1,255 of JAAYRP010000021.1, forward strand.
TAACCCCTTTGCGCCCCGATGAGGCCGCTTTTGGTTTAAGCTATGCGGATATTGATGCTTTTTTAACAGGACAATCTGTTAGCTCCGAGGCATTTGATATTATTGTGCGTCACTATCGTCAGGGCGCACATAAGCGACAACTTCCTGCATCACCTCTGAAGGCCTTTTGACGCGTTTATGCAACCTGTACTCCCTCCGTTTTTGATTGCCCGCTGGCTACTTTTATTAGTGGTATTAGCGGGTTTATTTTTTCTTAAAGATTTTATTGTTCCGGTTTTAGGGGCTTTAATCATTGGCTTGGCGAGCTGGCCAGCGTACACGCGGCTGCTTGCTTATTTTAAAGGACGATCTCTGGTTGCCGCTACGGTAGCAATTTTAATTGTGATTGGGGTGATTATTGCTCCGCTGTCATTTGCTTTAACTTATGTCATTAAAGAGGCGAGCTCTTTTGTGGTGTGGGCGTTGGCAGCAAACCGATATGGCATGCCAGTACCGGATTGGATTCCGTCACTTCCTGTTATTGGTGCTAGGATCACAGAATACTGGGAACTGTATTTAGGTGAGCCTCATGCTTTAGGGGCTTTGGTCGAAATGGTCAGTGGTGAGCACTTGGGTAATATATACCGGATGGTATTGAGTGCTACGGGTAATGTTTTTCATTTGTTGCTCACACTGTTGTTTTTATTGATTACGCTATTTTTTATCTATAAAGACGGTTATCGTATTTTGGCGCAAATTGATATTGTGGGTGAGCGCATTTTGCCGACGCGTTGGCAGCGTTTTTCACGCGTGGTGCCCGCAACCGTAAACTCCACTGTCACAGGCATGGGGCTAATTGCGCTTGGCGAGGGGGTCGTATTAGGGATCGCTTACTGGATTGCAGGCGTTCCGTCTCCCGCATTATTGGGTGCCGTGACGGGATTTATGGCGCTTATTCCTGGGGGCGCACCGCTGTCTTTTACATTGGTTTCCCTTTATTTGGTTGGTTCTGGTAAAACCGTGGCTGGTATAGCTTTATTTTTATGGGGGGCTATTGAGCTATTTATTGTGGATAAAACCTTGCGCCCTCGTTTGGTAGGTGGGCCAGTCAAGCTTCCTTTTTTACCTACCTTTTTTGGTTTGGTGGGCGGTGTGAAAACGATGGGGATTGTGGGGTTATTTATCGGACCGGTTCTGATGGCTTTATTAGTAGCGATCTGGCGTGAATGGGTGCATAACGGAGCGCATCCGTCTGTGCAGTAATTGCCTTGTGATATAGGATCAGTACACTATAAAGAGATGTTTATATCGTTATATTGATTAGGAGATGTAGATGATGGGTGACACCACAGAACGTTATGGTACGCTTTCGCGTTTTTTTCATTGGTTTATGGCGTTGGGATTTGCGTGGATGTTTTTAACCGCCTGTGCCCGTTTTATTGATAAAGACGCTGCTTTTACTAAAGCTGTGTTTCAATATCATGGGCAGGTGGGCTTCACCATTTTATGGTTAGGTGTGTTGCGTATATTATGGGCGATTAGTCAAAGCAAACACCGTCCACACAATAACACCATAACTAAGCTTGGGCATTTGGCTTTATATGTATTGATGCTAGCTGTTCCTTTTATCGCAGTATTACGTACTATTGGGAGCGGTCGCCCTTTTACCTATTGGAATACGATTCCTATTTTATCCGGCTCTGACGAAAAAATTCAGTGGATGGTTGATTTAGGAAATAGCTTGCACGGCAATTTGGGGTGGTTATTGTTTTTATTGATTGCTGGGCACATTGTCATGGCGATTAAACACCGTATTGCAGGTGGCGAAGAAGATGTGATGCCACGTATGCTAGGTAAATAAGCAGCACAAAAAAGAAGGGCTTTCGGAAAACGAAGGCCCTTTTTAAATTAAGGTTAACTAAAGAACGAGAGAAAATCGGTTTAGGTGTTATCTGTGTTGTTTTTATGATGGCGGTGTTTACGACGATCGTCTTTGCGACGCTCTTGGATAGTGACAGTGCCATCGGTTGGA
>JAAYRP010000309.1 GCA_012518715.1 Alcaligenaceae bacterium
GCCGGCCACGGAGATCCGCCCATGATTCCCTCCGATCTTGCCGCCCGCCTCCGTCTGCTGACCGAAGCCAGCTTCTACGATACTGATCCGCCCGTACCGTCCGTCAACCGTGCTCGGGAAATTCAGGCACAGCTGCCCGAATTGTTGCCGGGACAACGCTTCATCGCCACCTTGCAGCGTCCCTTGCCGGACGGCACGTTCAAGGCCGTCGTCGCCGGTCGCGAATTGACCCTGGCCCTAAGCCAGTCTGCCAAGACAGGTGACACGCTGGAACTGGTTGTTACGCATACCACACCACGTGCGGTATTCGCCGAACTGGCGCATGCCACGCCTACCGGCGCCGCTGCCGGGCAGCCAACCCTCAGCCAAACGGGCCGGCTGATCAGCTTCCTGCTGACGGGCCAACCCGCTTCTTCCGCCGTACAGCTCGCATCCGGGCAACCCTTGCTGAACGCACCGCCCAGCGGTTCCGCGGCACAGGTCCTGGCCCCTGCCTTGCGCCAGGCACTGACCCAGAGCGGACTGTTTTACGAATCACACCAACAGAACTGGCTCGCCGGCAAGCTCAACACCGCCGAACTGCTGCGCGAACCCCAGGGTCAATTCAGCCCACAGGCGCAAATACCAACCCAGGCAGCCCCCGCAACAAGTGGCCAAGGGATGGCAAATACACTGGCGAACCTGATATTCGGCAACCCGGCCGCCGCGGCTGAAGAAGCCGAGCTGCGCCATGTTGCAACGATGCGCGAAGCAGCTACCGGTAGCAGCACACCGGCTAATGCAGCCGCCGCCAGCAAGGCGGCCGTGGTTGCAGATGCCGCCAAGCAACTTGCGCAAGACGCTGAAACCCTCGGCCGGCAAGAAACGACCACCGGGCGACAAGCCCTGATTCCCGAGCGTCTGCTGCCTGTCGTGCACCAACAATTAGAGTCACTCGCCTCACAAACTTACGTGCTGCAAGGCCAGGCCTGGCCTGGATTGAATTTCCAGCTCGAGATTGAAGATCATGAGCAGTCCGGCGAAGGTGGCCAGGGCGAACCGCAGGACTGGAATACCACCTTGCGCGTTACCCTGCCCCGGCTGGGTGGCATTGAAGCTCGCATTCAACTAAGTGCGCTGGGCGTGGCGCTGCGCCTGATCACCGATTCCGCAGATTCTGCGGAAGCCTTTCAGGCTGCACGCGCCGAGCTTGAATCGGCACTCGAGGCCGCAGCGATGCCACTGACCGCATTTGCCGTGGAGTTGCGTGATGAGCGATCCGAAAGCTGACGACGGACAAAGCCTCCGCGGACAGGCCGTTGCCTTGACCTATTCCGAAGGCGATGCAGCGCCCCGGGTAGTGGCAAAAGGCAAGGGGCTCATCGCCCAGGAAATCATCAACCGCGCCCGCGAGGCCGGCGTGTATGTGCATGAGTCACCGGAGCTGGTGGGCCTGCTGATGCAGGTTGACCTGGATGACCGTATCCCGCCGCAATTGTACGTGGCCGTTGCGGAATTGCTCGCCTGGCTCTACAAGGTTGAGCAACGCAAATTGCCTTGAAAACGGGAACTCCTCACAACGGGGA
>JAAYRP010000111.1 GCA_012518715.1 Alcaligenaceae bacterium
ACTTTATCCTCGTAAGCAGGACCAATACCACGCCCTGTCGTACCGATCTTTTTATCAGGACTTTTCTGAGCCTCGCGCGCCTGATCCAAAGCAATGTGATAAGGCAGAATCAAAGGGCATGCAACCGAAATCTGCAAGCGTTCACGGACATTAACGCCAGCGGCCTCCAGTTCCTTAATTTCAGAAAGCAAAGCTTCGGGCGATAAAACCACCCCATTACCAATGTAGCATGTCACGTGATCATGCATAATCCCAGAGGGAATGAGGCGTAATACCGTTTTTTGGCCGTTAATCCACAGGGTATGCCCTGCGTTATGGCCGCCTTGGAAACGGACAACACCCTGTGCTGACTCGGCGAGCCAGTCCACAATTTTTCCTTTACCTTCGTCACCCCACTGGGTGCCGATCACCACAATGTTTTTGTTCATGTTACGTATCAAATAAATAAGGGCCGGATGTATCTGGCCGGTTAGTAGCTAAAAACCCGAAAGAAGCCGCTTATTAAGCAATAGTGCGGACTTGCCATTGCCCCTGTTCACAAACCAGCTCCCTATCGATCAGGAACTCGTCGGCAACAGGGGATTGATCGGGTAGCATCTGTATCACGATTTCACCCGACTCGCGCAAACGTTTGAGCGTGTCTTGAAGCGCGGCATCCGTCCCCCATGGGGCTCGAATTGCACGCACTGGCTTGGCCTCTGCCAACCCTGCTGACAATTTGCGTAAATCCATACTAAATCCGGTGGCAGGACGATCACGGCCGTAGAGCTTACCCACCCCATCGTAACGGCCACCACGTACTAATGCATCGTGCCAGCCATCGGCATACACACAAAATACGACCCCAGTGTGATAGCTTGAGCTGCCCCCCATGTCGGCTAAATCCACGGTTAATGTTGGAATATCCAGTGAATCAACCAGACTTTGTAATTGATCCAAAGCATGGGTTATCGATGCGCTCGTCGGCAAAACCTGTCTTGCTTTAGCAATGACTTGATTGGCTTCGCCGTATAATGAGCATAAGACAAGTAAAGCCTGAATAGACTGCTCTTGGCTATTAGGAATACTACTTTGAAGAGCACGCAAACCAGGGATATCTTTAGCGCTCAACAAGTCAAAAATCGTATCCGTATAGGGCACTAATAGTGGATCCATTTGGATAATGGCATGACCAATAGCGGGTAGATTTAAATCCAAACGCGGATTTTTTACGCCAACTTTTGCTACGCTTGCTAATGCTAAATGGATAATTTCAATATCAGCTTCGACGCCGGCATAGCCAAAGATCTCCGCCCCAATTTGCAAAAGCTCACGATCAGATAATAAGCCCTCGGGGCGCGCGTGCAGCACAGAGCCGCAGTAACATAAACGCGTCACTGTGTTTCGATTTAATAAGTGAGCATCAATACGTGCTACCTGTGGCGTAATATCGGCACGAATCCCCATCGTGCGTCCCGATAGCTGATCGACGACTTTGGTTGTGCGTAAATTGAGCTTAGACCCAGAGACCGCCTGTAGGGACTCTAAGTACTCCGCAAGCGGCGGAGCCACTAGCTCAAAGCCGTAAGTACGGTATAAATCTAATAAATAGCGACGCAACTCTTCGATGCGTCGTGCTTCCGCGGGCAAAACATCTGCCAAGCTTTCTGGCAATAACCAATTGGACATAAGAATAGCCTTCGCTTTTTCTATGTAAAGGCAGTGCAACAAAAAGGCGACTTGGGGCGTAAGCCTTCCAAGTCGCCTGCGATATGGTGTAAAAACTTACACACTAGTATAACGAATCAGCTCCAAATAGCCAAGTGCTAAAGAATAACACTGTATTTAATTTGCAGCGCCTGGTGCCCCAATGTTTTTCCAGTAGCGGAAAAACTCCGATTCAGGACTAATTACCAGAGTATCGTTTTGTGAGCTAAACGCATGACGATAAGCTTCTAGGCTACGATAAAAACGATAAAACTCTGGGTTTTTAGAATAAGCTGCCGCATAAATATCGGCTGCCTCGGCTTCACCCTGACCGCGAATGGCCTCAGCTTGAGCATACGCATCTGCTAATAGCTCCTCACGCTCACGATCCGCTTCAGCACGAATACGTTCGCTTTCTGCCGCCCCTGTCGCACGCAGACGGTTCGCTTCTTGTTTACGCTCAGCTTCCATACGGCGATACACCGACTCGGAAATCTCTGGAGCAAAGTCAATACGACGTAAGCGTACATCAACGACCTCTACCCCTAGCGGTTTAGCACGGTTGCGCACTGCCTCAAGCACCTCGCGCATAATCGCATCTCGTTGATCGGAAACCACTTCTTTTACGGTACGCACGTTAACCGAAGCGTTCAAGGCATCACGAATCTGTGCTTGTAAACGCTCAATCGCACCACGATCGGAGACACCAAACGTCACGTAAAACAAACGTGGATCATCGATGCGCCATTTTACGTAAGAATCAATCAGCAGGTTTTTCTTTTCTGCCGTTTGAATACGTTCGGGATCTTTAGACTCAATCGTCTGTAGGCGCTTATCTAAGAACACCACATTTTGAAAAGGTGGCGGCAATTTAAAATATAACCCAGGTTTAGTGATGGTTTCTTTCACCTCACCTAAAGCAAATACCAACGCGGCATCACGCTCTTTGACAATAAAAAGCGAGGACGACAACACCGCTAGCGCAATGGCCAATACGATCAGCGCAGGAAACAAACGTTGCATCATGACCTCCTAGCGGGAATATGGGGAATAAGGGTTGCTTAAATTACCCACGTCATTAGCATTAGGAATGCTAGTGGTTGCAGGTACACGTGGCGTTGTCGTGGCACTAGAAGACGTATTTGACGCCGCCGCAGAAGCGGCCGCATGAGCAGGTTGAGCACTGCTGGTCGCGTCTTTTGCCACCTGTTTAGCCATCTGATCTAAGGGTAAATACAACATATTATTGTTTTTGCTATCCACCATCACTTTGCTGGTGTTAGCGAGAATTTCCTCAAAGGTACTGAGGTATAAACGATCACGCATCACGCCAGGCGCCTTCACGTATTCCGCAACTACACTATTAAATCGTGCGCTATCACCTTTGGCATCACCAATCACCTTGGCTTTATATCCCTCGGCTTGTTGCAGCATACGCGCTACCTGACCGCGCGCCTCTGGCAAGACTTTATTAGCGTAAGCATTTCCTTCGTTAATTTGACGCTCACGATCCTGTCCTGCTTTTACTGCATCGTCAAAAGCAGCTTGGACTTGCTCGGGGGGCTGTACGTTTTGGATCGCCACCGTGCTAATTTGCACCCCGGTTTTATAGCGGTCTAAAATAGTTTGAGCAAGCTGCTGGACTTCAGAGGCGACCTCGGTACGACCGGAGTAAAGCACGAAATCCATCGGTTTTTTGCCTACGATCTCACGCATCGCGGTTTCTGCCGCCTGACGTACGGACTCATCGGGATTATTCGTATTAAATAAATAATCAGGTGCTCCAGTCTGCAGCAAACGATACTGCACCACAAACTGAACATCAACAATGCTTTCGTCTGCGGTAAGCATTAAAGACTCAGAAAGCACTTTATTGCGGGAATTACCACGAAACCCGATTTCAAAAGTACGTAGCTGCGCAATATTGACATTTTGATGGTCTTCAATCGGACTAGGCCAGCGCCATTGCAAACCAGGATTGAGCGTTTTGGTGTATTGACCAAAACGTGTGACAACAGCCACTTGCCCCTCTTGGACAATGACAAAACCCGTTGATAGCCAAAAGCCAATGACTAATATCAGCAACCCTAAAAAGAGCTTAGGTGAGCCTTTAGGAAGCTTAGCGGGCTGACGTCCACCAGAGGGTGGTGGATTTTGGTTACCACCCTTATTACCAAACATAGAGGACAAGCGTTTATTAAAATCACGCCACACCTCATCCAAATCGGGCGGAGTCTGTTGATTGTCAGGACGGCGAGGCGGTTGCTGCTGATTACCACTATTTTGGTTGCCGTCACGTCCCCAACCGGGATCATTCAAATTATAAATTCTCGTCATGGAACGTATTACTTTCCAGTATTTGACCTGACTCAACAATAGCTGTGCGCAAGTCATCTAAACCAGCTCTTTGCAGAGCGCTGACAAAAACTCGCACTACATTACCCTCTTCGTCTCGTTCTAGACGAGGTGATAATCCAGCGGAGTCGATTTTGTTATACACCAATATGGTAGGAATATGATCCGCACCAATATCAGCTAAAACCTTATTTACTTCGTGTACTTGTTCATCTTTTTGCGGGCTTGCTGCATCTACCACGTGTAAGAGCAAGTCCGCATGAATGGTTTCCTCGAGCGTAGCACGGAAAGCCGCAATAAGCGTAGGAGGTAAGTCTCGAATAAAACCTACGGTATCCGAAATAACGACTTGACCAGCCCCTTCTATCCAAATACGTCGCGTTGTGGTGTCTAGCGTAGCAAAAAGCTGATCTGCTGCATATGCTCCAGCACGCGTTAACGCATTAAACAAAGTGGATTTACCCGCGTTGGTATATCCAACCAGTGAAACATTTAATGTGCTGCTGCGCAAACGCGCACGCCGCTGCGTTTGTCGCTGTCGATTGAGCTTGTCTAAGCGCTCTCGTAGCTTTTTGACTTTTACGCCAATCATACGGCGATCCAGTTCAAGCTGAGACTCACCCGGACCTCGAATCCCAATCCCACCCTGCTGACGCTCCAAATGTGTCCACATCCGAGTCAACCGTGTGGACAAATGCTGTAACTGTGCTAGCTCTACTTGTAGCTTACCCTCGTGGCTTTTAGCCCGTAATGCAAAAATATCTAAGATCAAAAGCACCCGATCCACAACCCGACGTTTAAACTCGCGTTCGAGGTTACGCTGCTGGGCTGGGCTAAGCGCCTGATCAAATAAGATGATCTCCACATCATGATAATCTGCAAGTAGAACGGCTTCTTGAAGTTTGCCCTTACCGATAAACAAAGCCGGATCTGGTCGATCACGCTTTACCACCACAGTATCCATGATCTGTGCTCCAGCACCCTGGGCCAGCATCTGGAACTCTTCGGCATGGGCCTCGTAATCTAGGCTCCCCATGTTAACGCTGATAATTAACGCACGCATGGGATAACCCCTGTAAAAACAAATACCCGCCAGACACAAAAACATGCCTGAGCGGGGAAATTACACGAAGTCATGAAACGATTATTCAGTGCCTTCGTCCGCTTTTAAATTAACAGGACGGGCTGGTACTACAGTGGAAATGGCATGTTTATAAACCATTTGCGTCACCGTGTTACGCAATAGCACAACGTACTGATCGAATGACTCGATTTGGCCTTGAAGTTTAATGCCGTTAACAAGGTAAATCGAAACAGGAATATGTTCCTTGCGTAGGGCGTTTAAAAATGGGTCTTGTAGTATTTGCCCTTTGTTACTCATTGGCTAAGCTCCAATTATGTTGTTATATAGGTGAGTTCACATCAATTTATTGTAAGGCATATTGAATATGCCCGCTACAAACCAATAATAGGCTTGGTATTACGCGTTAAGAATTTCACGCAATGCTGCTATTAGTTTAGCGCATTGTTCAGGCGTACCAACGGTAATACGCAAAAATTGTTCGATACGAGGCTGCTGAAAATGGCGTACTAAGATATGACGATCTCGTAAGCCCTGATGCAATTGCTGTGCTTCATGATCCGCATGTCGTGCAAAAACAAAGTTGGTTTTAGATGGCAAAACCTCAAAGCCCAACTGCTGTAAGTCTTTTGTCAGCTTATCGCGGCTCTGCATAATCGCAAAGCGTTTTTCATCAAAGTAGGCCTGATCCTCTATGGCCGCTACGGCTCCAGCCTGAGCTAAAGTGTCTAGCGGATAAGAATTAAAGCTATCTTTAACCCGTTGCAATCCTGCAACAATTTCAGCAGAGGCCACCGCATACCCCACTCGCAGCCCGGCTAAAGCATACGATTTAGATAGCGTATGAATCACCACAATATTAGGATGCTGGGCAATCAAAGCCACAGCGGAGTCGGCCCCAAAATCCACATACGCCTCGTCCACCACCACAGCTGAGTCTGGGTTAGCCTGTGCAATATGTGCGATGTCATCTAATGCTAAAGCGATGCCCGTGGGTGCATTGGGATTAGCAAAAATAATCGCAGCGGGTGCGACCTCGCGCTCGCGGGTATAGTCCTCGACACGGATAGTGAAGTCCTCAGCGAGTGGAATCACCTCGGCCGGCACCTTAAAAAAAGCACAATAAGTCTTGTAAAAGCTATAGGTGATATCCGGCAAAAGCAACGGACGCCCTTCACGTAAGAACAAAGTATTAAAAACATGGGCTAAGACTTCGTCAGAGCCATTACCCAAAAACACTTGATCCGTTGCGACGTTATGCTTTTTTGCTATGGCGCTCAATAACGCCGAAGCCTCATAAGGAGGATACAAGCGTAAGTCGTCATTATTTTTGGCCGCAATCGCGGCAAAAACGCGGGGAGACGGACCATACGCATGCTCATTGGTATTGAGCTTAAGTAGTTGCTGTTTAGGTTGCTCGCCCGGAACATACGGAACCAATTCATGAATATGATCGCTCCAAAAACGACTCACTTATTTCTCCTGAACGTATGGGTTACGTGATGACTTTAGTTCCACGCGTAATGGCGTGCCCTCGAGATCAAAGGTCTCACGGATACGCCCTTCTAAATAGCGCTTATAACTATCTGATACGGCCTCTAAACCACTACCATGCACTACAACAATGGGCGGGTTCTGTCCACCTTGGTGCGCATAGCGTAGCTTAGGCCTAAATATGCCTTTGCGAGGAGGCTGCTGCTGTTCT
>JAAYRP010000112.1 GCA_012518715.1 Alcaligenaceae bacterium
CCTATGCAGCCGAGGTCATGGCAAAAAATATGATGGAAGAGGATGCCGCAGAAGGCATTGATGCTTTTATTGAAAAACGCACACCAAACTGGAACCGTTCATCACAATCATTTTGATACGCGGAGAATCCACATGGAGAGACAAAACCCTTACAACCATGGCTTAGATAAAAACGCAGCCAACTACGTCCCGTTATCCCCGCTTAGTTTTATTGAGCGTACCGCTGTTGTCCACCCACAACTTACCTCAGTCATTTATCACCAACGTCGCTTTACCTGGGCTCAAACCTACCAACGCTGCAAACAACTCGCTTCTGCTTTGAGTCAAAAAGGTATCGGAGAGGGAGACACGGTCAGCACCATGCTTCCCAATATTCCAGCAATGTATGAAGCGCATTTTGGGGTGCCTATGACTGGCGCGGTATTAAACACCCTTAATATCCGCCTTAACCCTGAAAGCCTGGCATTCATGCTAGACCACAGCCAATGTAAAGCGATTTTGGTCGACCCGGAATTTTCAGGGGTGATCCAACAAGCTTTAGCGCTAATGACAGGACCTAAGCCCTATGTGATTGATGTGGATGATGCCCACTTTACACAAGGGGGTCGTATTGGCGATATCGAATACGAAGCCTTTATCGCTCAAGGCGACCCAAACTTTGATTGGCAGCTACCTAGTGACGAGTGGAATGCTATTGCTCTTGGCTATACCTCTGGCACCACGGGCAACCCTAAAGGGGTAGTCACCCATCACCGCGGAGCCTATCTGGCAACTCTAAGCAATGCACTTGCCGCACAAATGCCTGCACACCCGACTTATTTGTGGACCTTACCGCTATTTCATTGCAATGGCTGGTGTTTTCCATGGGTGATGGCGCTGCTCGCCGGCACAAATGTGTGCCTACGTCGCGTAGATGTTAAGGTCATTTTGGATCAAATCCGCGAGCACCGCATCGAATACTATTGTGGCGCTCCCATTGTGCATACCATGATTGCCGACGCCCCCGATGCTTGGCGAGAGGGCATCGATCATACCGTCCATGGTTTAATCGCTGGCGCCCCACCACCCGCTTCTGTTTTCAAACGCATGGAAGAAATCGGTTTTGACCTGACGCATGTGTATGGCTTAACCGAAACCTATGGTCCTGCCGTGGGCTGTACCAAACAACCCGAATGGGCTTCCCTATCTATTGATGAGCGCGTAGAAAAAAATAGCCGGCAGGGTGTACGCTACCCCCTAGAGCAAGATGTTGCCGTCTTGGATCCTATCACCATGGAACCCGTGCCCTGGGATGGGGAAACCATTGGCGAAATCATGTTCCGCGGCAATATTGTCATGAAAGGCTACTTAAAAAACCCAGCAGCTACAGCCGAGGCCTTTGCCGGCGGCTGGTTTCACTCGGGTGACTTAGGTGTGGTCGACCCCGACGGATACATCAAAATCCGCGACCGAGCTAAAGATGTGATTATCTCTGGCGGTGAAAATATTGCTTCACTAGAGATCGAAGAGGCTTTGTTATTACATCCTGCCGTGGCCGCCGTTGCTGTGGTTGCTCTTAAGGATGAAAAATGGGGCGAGGTGCCCGCTGCTTTTGTCGAGCTGCGCCCCGGCCAGCATGCGGATGAAAAGCAGTTACACCAGCATTGCGAACAACACCTAGCCCGCTACAAACTACCTAAAAAATATATTTTTGGCGAATTAACTCGTACCTCTACCGGCAAGGTACAGAAATTTGCCTTACGGGAGCAAATCAATGCGAACTAATTCCATGTTTTTTACTCGTTTAAGCGCTGGCGCTGCAATTTTAGCGCTACTTACCGCTTGCGCGCATCCCCCTCATCAACCCCCAGCTCAAACCGCCGCTGCCCAAGCGGTGGCGGCCGCCTATGACCATACGCTTTCCGTTTTTCATCCTGTCGTCGCTAAGCATGGCATGGTTGCCTCTGAGCACCATCTCGCCTCGGCGGTTGGTCTACAAATTCTCCAGCAAGGCGGCAATGCAGTAGATGCAGCCGTTGCTGTTGGTTTTGCTTTGGCCGTTGTGCTGCCTAACGCCGGTAATATTGGTGGCGGCGGATTTATGATGTATCACGATGCCCAAAGCCAGCAATCCATCGCTCTAGATTTTCGCGAGGTAGCACCAAGCGGCGCCCATCGGGATCTTTACCTCGATGAGAACGGTGATGTCATTGATGGCAAATCGCTTTTCACCCACTATGCCGTGGGGGTGCCTGGCACAGTTGCCGGCTTAGAGCACGCGCTAAAAAAATGGGGCTCCCTGCCACTAAAACAGGTGATGCAGCCGGCCATCGACTTAGCTGAAAATGGGTTTATTGTTAGTGAAACTCTAGCAAAAGTCTTAGCCGCATCGGCCAAGGAAATGGGCAAGTGGCCTGCCACAACTGCTATATTTTGGCGTAATGGTGCCCCTTTAAAAGCGGGCGATCGGCTCATTCAAAAAGACTTAGCCCAGTCCTTGCGTCTCATTGCCGACCAAGGCAGCTATGCTTTTTATCAAGGCGAAATCGCTAAAAAAATTGCAGCAGAAATGCAACCTTATCCTGGAGCAATCCGCCTTGCTGATCTGGCGGCCTATCAAGCCGTGGAGCGTCAGCCTGTCCATGGCCGTTATCGCGGATATGATATCGTCACCATGCCTCCTCCCTCATCGGGGGGCGCCCACTTAGTCCAGATTCTGAATATACTTGAGCGTTGGCCTCTAGGCGAATGGGGACACAATAGTGCGCAATCCGTTCATTACATGGCTGAAAGCATGAAACTAGCCTATGCCGATCGTGCAGAGTATCTCGGTGACCCAGATTTTGTGAAGGTCCCCCTAGAAGGTCTCATTTCTAAGCATTACGCGGATAATCTCGCACAGCGCATCAACGACAAAGCCACACCAGCTCAGCAGATTAAGCCGGGCAATCCCTTACCCTATGAAAGCGACCAAACCACCCATTACTCCATTATGGACCGTTTTGGGAACGCAGTTGCTGTCACCTATACATTGAATACAAATTTTGGAACGGGAATTGTTGCTAAAGGCACGGGTATTTTATTAAATAATGAAATGGATGACTTTTCAGCAAAACCTGGAGTAGCCAATGCTTATGGCTTAGTCGGTGGAGAGGCCAATGCCGTTGCCGCTGGCAAGCGTCCTTTATCCTCCATGACGCCTACCCTTGTGCTAAAAGACGGTAAGCCCGTTTTAGTAACAGGTAGCCCGGGGGGTGCGCGTATTATTACTACAGTGCTACAAACAGTGGTAAATAAAATTGATTACGACATGAACCCAGCCGAAGCGGCTTCTGCTTTGCGCGTCCATCACCAATGGACACCCGATGAGCTCCGTGTAGAGCAAGGTTTCAACGTAGATACCATCCGCTTACTCGAAGAGCGCGGACATCAAGTCAATATCAAAGCCTCTATGGGCCGCACCCAAACCATTCAACGCGAGGGCGATATGCTCTGGGGCTACTCTGACCCGCGCAACCCAGATGGCTCCACTCTTGGCTATTGACACAATTTTTTACGATCGATTGTGAACCGGCTTTTATAATAGCGGCGACTGTTTTGATTCTTAGGATAATGTAATGCGTCTTTTACTTGCTATCTTTTTACCTTTTGCGGTGTTCTTTACCATCGGTCGCCCTATTGCCGGTATTATTTGCCTAATTTTGCAGATCACGTTAATTGGCTGGATTCCTGCCGCTATCTGGGCAACCTATGCTCTGAGCCAATACAAAACCGATCAAAAAATTAAAAACACCCTATCGGGCCGCACTTAATCCCTTATCTGTTTTTACTAAGCCGTTTTTACGGCTTAGTTACTTTTTTGAAACAAAAGCATTATCTTTTTCATAGAAACGCAATAGCTTCTGCGCCCATACACCTGCATAGTCCACACCCACACGAGTAGTTTTTACTATAGAAGCTACCGCTACTTCAGGTGCATCAGCAATATATAACGGCCCATCGCATACATCCAAGCCATTGTGACGCCGATCAATTTCCATCGCTTTACATAACCGGCCAGGCCCATGCGTAGGCAGCTCAATGCCCTCTATTGGCTCTACGGCGCGTATCAACACAGCAGATCCACTGCCCAGCGGCCCTGTCACTACATTCATGCAGTGGTGAATACCATAAATCAAATAGACATAAGCATGTCCCGCTGCACCAAACATAACCTGAGTGCGCGCCGTCACCCCTTTCGATGAGTGGGCAGCCAGATCATGCGGACCTAAATAGGCTTCTGTTTCTACAATACGTCCCACATACTTTTTATTACCCCTCTTATGCACAAGAAATTTTCCTAATAAGCGTTGAGCGACTTGCTCACAATCAGCCTCCTCATAAAAAGCACGCGGTAAACGTCGCATCAGATTCTTTGGGCTCATTGCTCCCCTCCTAAAAATAACAACCTGTCTTTGCAGGCATAATTTTTATATTTTTAAACAAACCTAGTCTTCTTTGGGCTTATTTCTTGCTAATTTTTTGTCATTTTGCTATACTCTTTTTTTAGCTGGCGCAATGGCAGAGTGGTTATGCACCGGATTGCAAATCCGTGTAGATCGGTTCGATTCCGGTTTGCGCCTCCAGTTTTAAAAAGCCGCTTTATTTAAGCGGCTTTTTTGTATCTAGACTAACCCTAATAAGGCTTGGGTCACCCTACATCATTTACGCCAACTGTTCTACAATCAATCACAACCTATAAAAATGTGGAACACTATGACGACCAAACCTTCCGACTTCTATTTTCCTAATCCACGCACGCTGCATTATTGTACTCAATGCGCCAACCCGTTAGCCCGTATTATTCCACCTGATGATAACCGTGTGCGCGATGTCTGTTTGCAATGTGGTTCCGTCCATTATCAAAATCCCCGTAATGTTGTAGGCGTGATTCCTATTTGGGAAAATAAGATTTTGTTGTGTAAGCGTGCTATTGAGCCACGCTATAACACTTGGACTTTGCCCGCTGGCTTTATGGAACTTAAAGAAACATCAGCAGAAGGCGCATTACGTGAAGCCGACGAGGAAGCCGGTATTGCTGGTATTGAACTTGGGCCATTGTTTTCTGTCATTGACGTCCCTTCGGCTGGGCAGGTTCATATTTTTTATTTGGCGACTATCACTCAGCCAGAGCTTAACCCTGGTCCTGAATCCCTTGAGGCCCGTTATTTTGAATTTGATGCTATCCCTTGGGATAATTTATCCTTTAGGACGGTTAGCACCACGCTAGAACACTATTTAGCCGATGCTAAAAAAGGACAATTTTCCATTCATTATTACAGCTTGGCTGAAAATCACTAATTAGCACGATGCCATTGATTTCTATTCCTTGGATAGACGCGGATGAGCCTTTTCCTCCCGTCTCTACGGCCTTAGCTAATGGATTACTGGCCGCGGGGGCCGATCTATCGACTCCCCGCTTGTTACAAGCCTACCAACAGGGCTTGTTTCCCTGGTATAACCCGGGTGAGCCTGTTTTATGGTGGTCACCGGACCCTCGTGCCATTTTGCGCTGTGATGCTTTTAAACTCTCTAAGTCTTTAGCCAAAACATGCCGCCGTATCGCACGCCAAGAACAAGATAGCAATGCTCGCTGGCGTATTACCACCGACGTGGACTTTCTTGCTGTGATCCAGCAATGTGCGGCCGTACGCCAATACCAAGAAGGCACCTGGATTTCTGATGAGATCATTCAAGCCTATTATCAGCTCCACCTTCAAAAATACGCCCATAGCATTGAAGTTTGGCAGGACAATCAATTAGTTGGTGGTCTCTATGGAGTGAAAATTGGACGTTTTTTCTTTGGTGAGTCCATGTTTAGTTTGGTTTCAGATGCAAGCAAAGTGGCGCTTTATTATCTGACACGCTGCTTGTTACAGCTTGGGATTCCATATATTGATTGCCAACAAGAAACGGCTCACCTGCTGTCTTTAGGAGCACATACCGTACCTCGTAGCACTTTTATCGAGCTTTTACAACAATACACCTCCGCTCCCCCTACACCATGGCATGTCGGTCAGCTCTCTATGCAAGGCCAGTGGATCGCTCTGCAATAGGACATAACAATGGGTACGATAGAACCAGCTTTGCCAACAGCGATTCAGTTTTACACAACCTCTAGCTATGATTGCAGCTATTTAAGCGGCCAGCGCGCTCGTTCTTTGGTTGCCGCGCCGTCTCATCTTATACATAGTTTCTATTATGGACGCCTGATTGATTTAGGCTTTAGACGCAGTGGCACTTTTACCTATCGCCCACACTGCGATCATTGTCAAGCCTGCGTGCCCATTCGTATTGATACCCTTAATTTTACGGCCTCTAAAAACCAACGGCGCCAACTAAAGCGTTATCAACACCTGCGTGCCACACGCCGTCCCCTAGTCTGGAACCCTGAGCATTATGCGCTGTATCGACGTTATCAAGCAGCACGCCATGCTGGCTCCGATATGGATAACGACGATAAGTCTCAATATATCCAGTTTTTATTGAGTAGCCACGTACATTCTTATCTGATTGAGTTTTCCGATATGGATGGGGTGCAAATGGTCGCTTTGGTTGATGAGGTTGAGCAAGGGCTATCGGCCGTGTATACCTTTTTTAACCCGGACCTTTCTGGTTTGGGTACTTTTGCTATTTTATGGCAAATTCAATATTGCCAACAACATCACCTGCCGTGGCTTTATTTAGGCTATTGGATAGAACAAAGTCGTAAAATGGCTTATAAAACACGTTTTACTCCTCATCAACTTTTTTTACATGGTGAATGGGTTAACCCAGCCTCCTAATATGTCACTTTTACTCCACACCTACGGTTTAGTTCGTCCCGCGCTTTTTCAAATGGAAGCAGAACAAGCACATGAGTTCACACTACGATGGTTAGATCGCGTCCACCAATGGGCTAAACCTTTAATCAGCCAAGACCTGTTATTGCCTACCGAACTCATGGGGCTAAAGCTAAAAAATCCCGTTGGTTTGGCCGCAGGACTCGATAAAAACGGCGCTCATATTGATGCACTTGGCTCTTTAGGTTTTGGTTTTGTAGAAGTCGGAACGGTTACGCCTTTAGCACAAGCGGGTAACCCTAAACCCCGTTTATTCCGCTTGCCTGCAAAGCAATGCCTAATCAACCGTTTTGGCTTTAATAATGATGGTTTAGAACAATTTATAAGCAATGTACAAAAAAGCCAATGGCGCCATACCGGAGGGATACTCGGGCTAAATATCGGTAAAAATGCCGCCACCCCAATCGAGCAAGCAACGGATGACTATTTAACAGGTTTAGATGGGGTGTATGCGCATGCAGACTATATTACCGTTAATATATCTTCGCCTAACACACAAAACCTACGCGCGTTGCAAGCTGAAAATGAGCTGGTGCAACTCTTAGGTGCCCTCAATCAACGACGCGAGCAACTGCAAGCCCAGCATCAGCGTTATGTGCCCATCGCGGTAAAAATTGCCCCCGATCTGGAACAAAGCCAAATCGATAGCATTGCTGCAGCGGTGCAGCAGTGCCAGATTGATGGCATTATTGCGACCAATACAACCTTAAGCCGAGACTATGTCGCAGGGTTAACTCATGCACAAGAACAAGGCGGCCTTTCCGGTCCAGCTGTTCATGCACTCTCTTTAAAAGTCATCGAGCGGTTACGTAGTCAGCTTGGCAATGATTTTCCTATTATCGGAGTAGGTGGTATTAACTCTGGAATAAACGCAGTAGAAAAAATCCAAGCGGGTGCCAATGCTATCCAGCTTTATACAGGCTTAATCTACCAGGGCCCCTTACTTATCCGTGACTGCGTAGATGCGATTCGTAATCTACAGCGATAATTAAAAAGAAAAAAGCCCTTAGCAAAAGCCAAGGGCTATAAAAAACAACACACCACACAGGATGGCATAGATATGATTCTAACTATGCCATGTTATTGCCTTGCGCTTTACTACCCCTAGCAAGGCAAGACAATTCTATTATTTCGTATTACGAGCACGCGCGATATTCTGCTCTACAACCTCGGCAGCTTGCTCGGCAGTTTTCATTACCGCACCAGTAGCAGCGTTTACGTTAGCTTCGCTAAGCTCGGCAGCCTGACGAGATGCTTTTAATAGCGTATCTGTAGCATTACCTGCTGCAACTAACCCAGACTTTACAAGAGCAATCGCACTCTCGCTGCCAGCAGGTGCATTTTTAGCTAACTGCTCAACAAATTCAGCGGCTTGTTGCTGATTGTCTGCAATTTGTTTTTCTGTCAGAGCCGTGATTTCCTTTTGAACCTGACTTACTACTTCAAATACACTTTTACCGTAGTTAAGCACTTTTTCAGCGGAAGGCTGAGCCAGTTCTGTTACAAAAGCAGCTGCTTGTTGTACATCTTGTAAGCCAGCAACTTGTTGAGATTTGGCAGCAATTTCATCTAAAGAAGATTTAAAAAGCTGGATATTTAAATTTACGAGCTGCTCAAAACCAGAAAAAATATGATTTTGTGCTGCGATTAAGTTATCAAAATTACGCTGTTGGTTGGTTAAAAACTGTTGTGCTGGTACGCTCATGGTAGTTTCCTTTAACGTCTATATGACATTGATTGATCAACATTACCGAAGGCTTCAACCGTTAACGCACAACGGATAAACCTTCCATGCTGCACTGCAGCAATACATTCATTCTACCTATTATCTCTGTTAGGTCAAGCTATCTTTCCAATTAAACCACAAACGAAAGGCTTATATGCTGCGCTACAGCAACACTTTTTTCTTTTACTTATTATGAAACCTACCCAACTTCTTCTACATGCCGCATGTGCCGACTCACTACAACGTGCTCGCAACAATGCTACTCATTTTCTTTACGCTGAGCCTGATGCTCACGTGGTCATCGTGGCAAACGCCGGCGCCGTTGAAATGGCA